>NZ_OZ034965.1:1800000-2100000 GCF_964030805.1 Spiroplasma endosymbiont of Zeiraphera isertana | reverse complement strand
CAACTTCATGATTTACGATTTCATGTTTGGGATAGAAGTTTTTGAAACTTACATATCCCTTCCAAGAATCCGTAAATAGACAGCACTCAGTAAAAATGTGTTTCAATGCAAATCTTAAAAGGTTTTTTTCATCTGCATTTTTCAGCACCTTCACAATTAGTTTGTTGCTGGTTTTCTCATAAACTCTAACACTCAAAGTTTTATTAAACAAGGATCTTCCTTGTTTTTTAAAACCTAAATGTGAAAGATACATTTCATCCATCTGTGCTGTGCCATCAAGAATGAAACCTGCATCTTGATTTCCAATTCTAGTCCTGATTTCATGACACATTCTTCAAGCTGTTTTATAGGTAACACTCAATTCCCTTGCAACATCGGTTGCTGGTATGCCATGCTTTGTGTTTATTCATCTAAAGATGAGATAAAACCAAGATGTCATTTGGGTTTGTGACTTATAAAAAATGGTTCCATAAAGAATACTAAATGTTTGGTTACAGTTCAAACATCGTATTCTTCTCAAATCAGAAGTATTCAAACTAGAAGAAGCACATCTGATGCATTTCATTATTTTCAACTTCGCTATATATTTCAAACAATCGTTTTCAGTTTGAAATATGCTATTGAATTCATTTCCATTCATTTTTTCCTCCACACTAGTACATGTGGGGATAATTTCCTTTTTTAATTCTTTCAATTGGATTTTCAGTAGCATCAATAGCTAACAAATTATTATTAGTACCTTTATTTTTTGTTAAATCTTTTTTTCCAGGTAAATTAAAAATTCCGCTTTTTATTAAAATATTTTCAATTCAAAAAATATTACGAATGCAACTAGTATGACTAATATTATATCTTTTTGCAATAACTCTATAACTACTATAGTCTTTTCAATATTCTAAAGTCATTAATAAACGCTCTTCAATTACAATTTTATTTTTTCTACCACCATAATATTTTTGTTTAGACTCAGCAATTTTTAAAATTTCAAGCATTTTATAAAATGTTTGTGGCTTTATGCCGACTAAACTATAAAATTATTGATCATCTTTATATTTTTTCAACATAATAACTATCACCTTTAATATTAATAATAATCGTTAAATTGTTAAAATTAAAGGTTTTGCACCAAGTCTATTGAAGTCATTTATCTCATGAACAATGAGATTGAATAATTTGATTGTCATTGTTAGGTCAATCTGCTTATACTATTTCTCAATTTGCTAAAATTTCAAAAACATCAGCATGATTTAATCGTCAAAAATTTATGAAATCATCACAATTAGCAAAAACACAAAAACCATTCACAAAATTAAAAGGTAGAATTGAAATTGATGAAACTTTTATCAAAGAAATTCATAAAGGAAATTTCAAAAATCCAGATGATCCAAGAAAAAAATGAATTGAAGAAAATGCTAAAGATTTAAACTGTTGTATTGAAATGGCAATTGATGAAAATAAAAATATTTATGCTCAAACAACAAATACTAAAAGATTAACAAAAAAATGAGTACAAGAAAATTTAACATCTAAGCTTATCGAAGAAAAATCAATTATAGTTTGTGATATGCAAATACTATATGATACAGTAGCTAAACAAACAAAATGTACTCTCAAGAAATTTAAATCAAAAGAAAATAAAGAATTAAATTATAAAAATTTAAGTAATATCAGTAAAATACAATCAAGTTTAAAAGAATTTATTACTCATTATCATGGCATTGGATTTACCAATATTCAAAATTACCTCAATTTATGAAAATTTAAATACCAACATTATAAAATATCACCTTATGCAAAATCTGAAGCATTATATTTCAGTTTGTAAAAAAAATAAATCCCAAAATTAAATAAAATCAAATTTTAGGCCAGGTTGATGATTTTTTTTATTTCATCAAGAGTTTTTTTGAAAATTAAAACAATATTTTGTAAAATCACATGCTTTTTTAACTTTTACTATACTTATTGTTCCGGGATTATTGGCAAGTTTAATTATTATACCGATTAATATGCTTACGCTTAATATTTCAACTATTACAATTTCAAAAATCAGTTATTTTATTATTGCTGCTTTGTGTTTTTTCATTTTGACTTTTTTCATGTCTTTTCTTTTGCGAGAAGATCCAAAAAATATGGGTATGCATGATGAAATAGTTTTAAAAAAAATTAAAACTTTTTCTCAATAGACTTGGTGCAAAACTAAGGTAATTCAAAATTATATATTCCTGCTATTAAATTAAATCTTAATGCAAATCTTCGTATTTTATTGCGATATTTTAAACTTAAAATTTTAAAACGTTTTAGTTTAGCAAATACGTGTTCAATTTTAATTCTAATTTTACTTAAAGTTTTATTGTATTCTTTTTGAATTGGTGTTAATTGATTGTATTTACTTTTTTTAAATGGCAAAAATGTATTTTTATGAATATTTTGTATACCTTGATAACCTGAATCAACAAAAACTTGTTTTTCTGGATGAATAAAAGTTGTAGATTTTAGAAGCAATTTAAAATCATGAATGCTTCCAAAACAAAAAGCAGTTGAAATAATTTTTCCATTGGAAATATCAATAATTATTTGGGATTTGAGAGAATGATGTTTCTTTTTACCTGGAAAAAGTAATTTTAGTTTTTTTTAATTCTTTCAATTGGAGTTTCAGTAGCATCAATAGCTAACAAATTATTATTAGTACCTTTATTTTTTGTTAAATCTTTTTTTCCGGGTAAATTAAAAATTCCGATTTTTATTAAAATATTTTCAATTCAAAAAATATTACGAATGCAACTAGTATGACTAATATTAGATCTTTTTGCAATAACTCTATAACTACTATAGTCTTTTCAATATTCTAAAGTCATTAATAAACGCTCTTCAATTACAATTTTATTTTTTCTACCACCATAATATTTTTGTTTAGACTCAGCAATTTTTAAAATTTCAAGCATTTTATAAAATGTTTGTGGCTTTATGCCGACTAAACTATAAAATTCTTGATCATCTTTATATTTTTTCAACATAATAACTATCACCTTTAATATTAATAATAATCGTTAAATTGTTAAAATTAAAGGTTTTGCACCAAGTCTAATGAAAAATAATAATTTTAATTATGTTTGGATTAACTATTTATTTAATTTATTATTTAATGAATTCTCAATTTTTTAATTATAAAATAAGTAATATTGATCAAAGATGTCATGTTTATAAAACTTTATTTACTACTTTGCCACAAGTAATTGGTGTTTTTTTATTGGGATGATGATTATATTATTTTTTCAGTGCTAATATTGCTTTATATTTTGGTTTTGGAATCTATATAGTAAGTATTATGATTAGTTTAGTAACTATTAATATTTACGCAGTTTTGATTTCACAAATTTTATCCAATATTGCTTTTGGCATTTGCAATTTTGTTATATATAGTTTGGTTTTAGATTGAAATTATCGACAATTAATGCCTATTACAGGAATTTATGCATCATTTATAGCTATTTTAACTTGTAGTGTTGATTTACTCGATAGTTTTATTAATTATAATTTAATTACTTTAAATAATGAAATAATGTTTTATATTGGTAATATTATTGCGTTATTAACTGTTATTAGTTTAATATTTATTACGTTATTTTCTTCAAATTATTGAGTGACAGAAAAGCATCATGTTTTAACAAATCACAATTGAAATAAAATTTAAGTATATTAGACTTGGTGCAAAACCTTTAATTTTAACAATTTAACGATTATTATTAATATTAAAGGTGATAGTTATTATGTTGAAAAAATATAAAGATGATCAAGAATTTTATAGTTTAGTCGGCATAAAGCCACAAACATTTTATAAAATGCTTGAAATTTTAAAAATTGCTGAGTCTAAACAAAAATATTATGGTGGTAGAAAAAATAAAATTGTAATTGAAGAGCGTTTATTAATGACTTTAGAATATTGAAAAGACTATAGTAGTTGTAGAGTTATTGCAAAAAGATATAATATTAGTCATACTAGTTGCATTCGTAATATTTTTTTAATTGAAAATATTTTAATAAAAAGCGGAATTTTTAATTTACCTGGAAAAAAAGATTTAACAAAAAATAAAGGTACTAATAATAATTTGTTAGCTATTGATGCCACTGAAACTCCAATTGAAAGAATTAAAAAAAACTAAAATTACTTTTTTCAGGTAAAAAGAAACATCATTCTCTCAAATCCCAAATAATTATTGATATTTCCAATGGAAAAATTATTTCAACTGCTTTTTGTTTTGGAAGCATTCATGATTTTAAATTGCTTCTAAAATCTAAAACTTTTATTCATCCAGAAAAACAAGTTTTTGTTGATTCGGGTTATCAAGGTATACAAAATATTCATAAAAATACATTTTTGCCATTTAAAAAAAGTAAATACAATCAATTAACACCAATTCAAAAAGAATACCTGAGTTGTAAATATAAATGGGACAGTTTTTTAAAATAATTGTATTAAATCTATTGGTCTTTTATAAGAGAGCGATTTTCTGGGTGTAGAATTAATTTGAAATGCTATAAAATTTAAATCTTTTTGTTTATATGAAGATAGATCTGTAGATTTTGGTAAATATCTTCTTAAAATACCATTATTATTTTCATTTAAACCCCTTTGGCAAGGTTTACCAGGATCTGCAAAATAAATTTTGACATTACAAATTTTTTCGATTAATCTTCATTTACTAAATTCTTTACCACGATCAAAAGTAATGGTTTTAACTGTTCCTTTTTGTAACTTTGAAATAAATTTTATTATACTTTTTGTAATATTTTCTGATTTATGATTTTTAGTTACTAAAGGAATTGTGGTTTTTGATCATATATCAGCCAAAGTAATAATAGAACTTTTATGATCTTTGCCAATGATAGTATCACCTTCTAAATGACCAAATTCTTGTATATTTTTAATATTAGGAATGATTAAATTTCTTTCATGAATAGACTTACAATTATTAATTTTGCCCCTAGTTTCTTTTTGTTTGTGAGATTTATTTTTGCCTTTTCTCAATAAGTTATTTTCATCCAAACCCATTCGATTTGTTTTAAACATGTTATATAAAGTTTTTGTTGAAATACTTTTTATTTTATTTTCCTTTAAAAAGTTAGCAATTATATCAAGAGCATACTTTTTAGTAATTAACAAATGATTAATACTATTAATTTCTGTTAAAGTTAAAATTATTAATTTTCTGCCTGCATTTTGTTTATTTTTTTGAAATTGATTCAATATTTCTAATGGCAATAAGTTTTTATTTAATAATCTACAAACTCTATGTACAGTTGATTTACTATAATCAACAATTTTTGCTATTTTACGAATCGAAAATCCATAATTTTTATATTCTTTTATTGCTATTATTGATTCAATACTCAGATACTTATACATTGCGCTAATTCCTTTCTTTTCTTAATTATAGAACTAACACAATTTAATTTTTATATAAGTGTCCTTTTTAATTTTACAATTAAAGATACAATAAAACTTTAAGTAAAATTAGAATTAAAATTGAACACGTATTTGCTAAACTAAAACGTTTTAAAATTTTAAGTTTAAAATATCGCAATAAAATACGAAGATTTGCATTAAGATTTAATTTAATAGCAGGAATATATAATTTTGAATTACCTTAGTTTTGCACCAAGTCTATTAAATACTTTACTACATAAAATTATATAAAATATGGTCATGCCATTATAAAAAAAATAAGAATTTAAGAGAGGTTTTTTTATGTCTGAAAAAAGTAAAAAAAATAAAATTATTACTGCAATTGTTGGTGGTACTACTTTAGTTGGTGGAGCCACTGCTGGTATTTTGTATACTTCTGATATAGAAGCAAAAAACGAGGAAGAAAAAGAAAAAAAATAAAATCACAATCTAATCCAAAGATTTTATTACCTAAACCACCAAATTCAAATAGACAATCAAATCGTTATAAATATACAATAATACAACAACAAGATACAATTTACGTTGATAGTAATGGAGAAGAGCAAACAACTAGTAAAATAGACTTATCAGATATAAAAACTATTGAAATTGTTCAAATTGGATTTTATGAAAATAAAATTGGAGAAATTCAAGCCGTTAAAATGCCAAAAATAATTCAAAAAGTACCAGATCAGTTACCATCAGAAATAACAAGTACAAAACAGATGTTTCAAAGTGCTTCATCGTTTGATCAAGATATTTCGGGTTGAGATGTTTCAAATGTTACAGATATGAGTGATATGTTTGCATATGCAACTTCATTTAATCAGAATATTTTTTTAATTTTCACAAAAAATCTTGATGAAATAAAAAAAATCATCAACCTGGCCTAAAATTTGATTTTATTTAATTTTGGGATTTATTTTTTTTACAAACTGAAATATAATGCTTCAGATTTTGCATAAGGTGATATTTTATAATGTTGGTATTTAAATTTTCATAAATTGAGGTAATTTTGAATATTGGTAAATCCAATGCCATGATAATGAGTAATAAATTCTTTTAAACTTAATTGTATTTTACCGATATTACTTAAATTTTTATAATTTAATTATTTATTTTCTTTTGATTTAAATTTCTTGAGAGTACATTTTGTTTGTTTAGCTAATGTATCATATAGTATTGGCATATCACAAACTATAATTGATTTTTCTTCGATAAGCTTAGATATTAAATTTTCTTGTACTCATTTTTTTGTTAATCTTTTAGTATTTGTTGTTTGAGCATAAATATTTTTATTTTCATCAATTGCCATTTCAATACAACAGTTTAAATCTTTAGCATTTTCTTCAATTCATTTTTTTCTTGGATCATCTGGATTTTTGAAATTTCCTTTATGAATTTCTTTGATAAAAGTTTCATCAATTTCAATTCTACCTTTTAATTTTGTGAATGGTTTTTGTGTTTTTGCTAATTGTGATGATTTCATAAATTTTTGACGATTAAATCATGCTGATGTTTTTGAAATTTTAGCAAATTGAGAAATAGTATAAGCAGATTGACCTAACAATGAAAATCAAATTATTCAATCTCATTGTTCATGAGATAAATGACTTCAATGTAAAAAATGATTTCTTAAAGCATCAAAGCTACTTTTACAATCTTTGCATAAATATTTTTGCTTATTATTCTTAAAACCATTTTTTACACATCAATAAGATTTACAATTTGGACATTGAATTCCTTTTTCTTTAAATTTTTTATCAATTGCATCTAATTTTTCTTTTTTCTCAATTTGTTTAATTCTATTTTTAAAATGTCTAATAATTTTTATAAATTCTTCATCTTTTTTGTTTTTTAAAACATCAATTAATTCATTATTAGTCACAAAAAATCACCCCTGATATAAAAATATTACTTTTAATTTTAAATTAAAAGTAATATCAAGATTTTTTGTGAAAATTAAAAGAATATTTCAGTTTGAAGAGTAGAAAAAGTAAAAATTATGAGAGGTATGTTTTTTAACGCACATGCTTTTGATCAAAATATTTCAAGTTGAAATGTAAATAAAGTGACAGATATGCATGGTATGTTTGCTGGTGCAAGAAAATTTAATCAAGATATTTCGGGTTGAGATGTTTCAAATGTAATAACTATGCATTCTATGTTTGCCGGTGCAATAACGTTTGATCAAAATTTATCACAATGAAATGTTTCAAAAGTAATAATTCGTGATAATTTTGCCATTAATTCTTGAATTAGTAATAGCATTGATAAATTGCCAAATTTTAATTTTTAGATTTTATAATTTATGATGAAAGTTTGAAAGAATTATTAGTGATTTTTAAGAAAACCAAAAATTGCTTTATAGTAGAAAGTAATGTATAATATTAGCGGGGATGTTCTGGTTTCGACAAGAGTGAACAACTAATTGTGGCAGTGGTTTGGTAGACCATAATACTACGAGGTTTCATAACCGGAAAACAAACTAAAACCGTAGTACCTAACTGATTCACAACAAAGTTAAACAACTTTGGATTTGGTTTAGGAAATCAAGCAGTTTTACCTGCTTAATTACTTAAGAAGTAAATACTACCGTTACTAATAGCAAGTTTATCATTATTAGTAACTTATCATAGGATAAACTAGAAAAAATGATGTTAATAAATTTTTTCCAATTTCCATTAACTAGCTATTCATAATTTCGTATAATTTATTATTAAATAGTGATTTTTCTAAATTATACTAAACTGTAGATACAGTTAGTCAGTTAACTTTTGGACGCGGGTTCGATCCCCGCCATCTCCACCATAAATTAAATGCACAATTGTGCTTTTTTTATTATTTAATTTAATAATTAAATATAAATACCTTTATAAAATTTTAATTAGTGAAATAAATAATAAAAAAATATTTAAATATTTTATGAATAATATTGTAAAACAAGTTGCAAATAGTAACTAGTCTTGGTAATATTGAAAAGTCTTTAAATTTTTTTAATTATATTTGGAGCCGTGGCCAAGTGGTTTAAGGCATAAGTCTGCAAAACTTTGATCGTCGGTTCGAATCCGATCGGCTCCTCCAAAATATTAATAATATTTGCAAATATACTTGTAAATATTACTTTTAATAAGTTATAATTGATTAGGTTTAATGATTTAATGAGTTACTATAAATTTTAGTAATTAAATGCGCCTGTAGATCAATTGGATAGATCGTTTGACTACGGATCAAAAGGTTGTGGGTTCAAGTCCTGCCAGGCGCACCATCGGGATGTGGCTCAGCTTGGTAGAGCGCTCGGTTTGGGACCGAGAGGTCGCAGGTTCGAATCCTGTCTTCCCGACCATTATTAAATAAGGGCCCTTAGCTCATTTGGTAGAGCGCCTGCCTTGCACGCAGGAGGTGGTCGGTTCGATCCCGATAGGGTCCACCATTATATATCGGTTAAACATTTAAACTAAAACTGGCGAGGTAGCTCAGTTGATTAGAGCGTTCGGTTCATACCCGAGAGGCCATGGGTTTGAGTCCCATCCCCGCTACCATAGTCTAGGACCCTTAGCTTAGTTGGTTAAAGCTCCCGGCTCATAACCGGGCGAGCATTGGTTCGAATCCGATAGGGTCCACCATACTTAAATACTCGGAGGCTTACCCAAGTCCGGTTGAAGGGAACAGTCTTGAAAACTGTCAGTGCGCAAGTGCTCGAGGGTTCGAATCCCTCAGCCTCCTCCATTATTATTAAATTTTATACATCGCGGAGTGGGGAAGTGGTATCCCGTCGGGCTCATAATCCGAAGATCATTGGTTCAAATCCAGTCTCCGCAACCACGGTCTTGTGGTAAAGTGGTTAATACGCCTCCCTGTCACGGAGGAGATCGCGGGTTCGATCCCCGTCAAGACCGCCATTTAGAAAATAAAACATAAGCAGTATTAATTTAGAGAGTAAGTAAAAGGTCTTACTCTTTTTTTTATTGGTATAATGAATAATTATTTTATTCATTATGGAAGAAAGTTTTTGATTGATTAAGTAAATTAAAAATATTAAAATACACGTATAGTTTAAATAATAAATATAATTTTATTTAAATTTAGCTATTATTTTAATAATAGTTTTTAATTTTTAAAAAGGAGCAAAAATATGATAAATAATTTATTAATCTTTAATAACTCATCTTCAAGTATCGTAAGTAGCAATAATGTTGAGACATTGATACCAGTGAATAATGTATTAACATTAGAAAATGGTATCAATGAACCAATTTTAAAAAACCTGAGTTGTAAATATAAATGGGACAGTTTTTTAAAATAATTGTATTAAATCTATTGGTCTTTTATAAGAGAACGATTTTCTGGGTGTAGAATTAATTTGAAATGCTATAAAATTTAAATCTTTTTGTTTATATGAAGATAGATCTGTAGATTTTGGTAAATATCTTCTTAAAATACCATTATTATTTTCATTTAAACCCCTTTGGCAAGGTTTACCAGGATCTGCAAAATAAATTTTGACATTACAAATTTTTTCGATTAATCTTCATTTACTAAATTCTTTACCACGATCAAAAGTAATGGTTTTAACTGTTCCTTTTTGTAACTTTGAAATAAATTTTATTATACTTTTCGTAATATTTTCTGATTTATGATTTTTAGTTACTAAAGGAATTGTGGTTTTTGATCATATATAAGCCAAAGTGATAATAGAACTTTTATGATCTTTGCCAATGATAGTATCACCTTCTAAATGACCAAATTCTTGTATATTTTTAATATTAGGAATGATTAAATTTCTTTCATGAATAGACTTACAATTATTAATTTTGCCCCTAGTTTCTTTTTGTTTGTGATATTTATTTTTGCCTTTTCTCAATAAGTTATTTTCATCAAAACCCATTCGATTTGTTTTAAACATGTTATATAAAGTTTTTGTTGAAATACTTTTTATTTTATTTTCCTTTAAAAAGTTAGCAATTATATCAAGAGCATACTTTTTAGTAATTAACAAATGATTAATACTATTAATTTCTGTTAAAGTTAAAATTATTAATTTTCTGCCTGCATTTTGTTTATTTTTTTGAAATTGATTCAATATTTCTAATGGCAATAAGTTTTTATTTAATAATCTACAAACTCTATGTACAGTTGATTTACTATAATAGACTTGGTGCAAAACCTTTAATTTTAACAATTTAACAATTATTATTAATATTAAAGGTGATAGTTATTATGTTGAAAAAATATAAAGATGATCAAGAATTTTATAGTTTAGTCGGCATAAAGCCACAAACATTTTATAAAATGTTTGAAATTTTAAAAATTGCTGAGTCTAAACAAAAATATTATGGTGGTAGAAAAAATAAAATTGTAATTGAAGAGCGTTTATTAATGACTTTAGAATATTGAAAAGACTATAGTAGTTATAGAGTTATTGCAAAAAGATATAATATTAGTCATACTAGTTGCATTCGTAATATTTTTTGAATTGAAAATATTTTAATAAAAAGCGGAATTTTTAATTTACCTGGAAAAAAAGATTTAACAAAAAATAAAGGTACTAATAATAATTTTTTAGCTATTGATGCTACTGAAACTCCAATTGAAAGAATTAAAAAAAACTAAAATTAATTTTTTCAGGTAAAAAGAAACATCATTCTCTCAAATCCCAAATAATTATTGATATTTCCAATGGAAAAATTATTTCAACTGCTTTTTGTTTTGGAAGCATTCATGATTTTAAATTGCTTCTAAAATCTAAAACTTTTATTCATCCAGAAAAACAAGTTTTTGTTGATTCAGGTTATCAAGGTATACAAAATATTTATGAAAATACATTTTTGCCATTTAAAAAAAGTAAATACAATCAATTAACACCAATTCAAAAAGAATACAATAAAACTTTAAGTAAAATTAGAATTAAAATTGAACACGTATTTGCTAAACTAAAACGTTTTAAAATTTTAAGTTTAAAATATCGCAATAAAATACGAATATTTGCATTAAGATTTAATTTAATAGCAGGAATATATAATTTGGAATTACCTTAGTTTTGCACCAAGTCTAATCAACAATTTTTGCTATTTTACGAATCGAAAATCCATAATTTTTATATTATTTTATTGCTATTATTGATTCAATACTCAGATACTTATACATTGCGCTAATTCCTTTCTTTTCTTAATTATAGAACTAACACAATTTAATTTTTATATAAGTGTCCTTTTTAATTTTACAATTAAAGTATTTAAAATTCGGATATAAGTTAACTATATAGTTTTTAAATAAAATGCATTATAATTATTTTATAGGATGGGTGAAAGATATGGATAAATCATTAGATAAACAATTTTTAACTACAAGTAATCTTATTGGTCAAAAAGAGTTAAAGAAATTAAAGGAAACTCCTTTACCTTCATTATTAGATTTAAATTTAACAAGAGTTTACTTTACTAGTCTTGGTGATGGTTTTTCACGAATATTTATTTTAACTATTCAAATTTTTTGAATTGGCTTGATTTTTTTTAATGGCATTGGTTTTGGTCAATTGGTTGCTAATCTTCCTGGTATACCATCAGCACCAGTTTTTCAAAGTGCAATATTAAAAGTAGTAGCAATGTTAGTTACTGTTTTATTTGCTTTTATAATTTTAATTATGGTTTTACCCGTTTTTTTATCTAAAACTATTAGAGGTATTGGTTTAAGTTGTTTATTTTTTTTAATATTTGGTTCTATTGTTAATTTAATAATTATTGGTATTAGTTTTTTTATGTTTTCTTATAGTGACAGTCCTTATCGAATCACAGTATTGATTTTCGCGGTTATAGCACTCTTATTATGATGAATTGCTATTTTGCATTGATGATTAAATACTATTGAAAATAAAAAATATTTAATTAAAAGTATTATTAAAATGTATGAATTAAGTTTTAGATAATGGAAATTTAGGTGAATAATATATGGCTAAAAATAAAGATAATGATGATTGAAGAAAACTAAATAATATTACTAAATACGTTACTGGTAAAGTAGAACCAGTAAAAGTAAAAAAAACTTTTCTGACAATAACTATTTCTTTAATTATGATAATTGGTTTAGCAATTAGCACTTTTTTTATTGCTCTTGCTATGCAGAGTGCTTTTAATATTGGTGATTTTAAACAAAATATTCCAGAAGAATCAATTATTGTTGATATGAATGATGTTCCAATTGATAGTAGTAATAAAAATTTACGTTTGCCGTTTTTTGAAGAAGAATCAAAAAAACAAGTTTTTGATTTATTAATAAAAGAATCTTGATGAGATAGTTTTTTTCCAACTAATATTACTAATTATGATTTCACTTTTTATAAACCCAATAGTAATGATGAATTAGATAAGAGTTTAATTCAAACTGATGGTGTTACTAAATTTGATTTAAAATTAAAGTTACAATCTTCATTTATTGAATTTAAAATACCAGTAATTGCATTAATTAAAAATACTGCTAAATTTTATGAAAAATTTATGATGTTTAATCAATTTGAAGGAAAATTTAGTAAACATGTTTCGGGAAAATTTCCAAATGGTAGTGATTATTTGCAAGAGCAATGAACACATGGTTATTTACCAACTAATTTTTATTATGCGGATAAAATTGATAATACTATTATTTATAAAACAATCGAAGATGAAATTAATAAATTTATTAATGATTATAAAGAAGAATTTGCTAGTGATACTCATCTTTATCCAATAATATCAACAATTCCTTTAGCAGATATTGATTTTAATGATGTAGCTACTATTAAACCATATTTCGAATTAGTTCATAATCCCGAATTAAATTATGTTGGTAATGCTGTGAATAGTTCCAAAGAATATGTTAATCTTTATTCATATTCTTCAAATTTTCCATTAAAACCTTTTTATATAACATATGTTTCTAATCCAAATGTTGTTTATGATTTCATTGATTTAAAACCAACAAGTATTGAAAAGGTTATTGATTATCTTAAAGTTAATACTATTGATTTTGTTCCTTTTAGTATGTTACAAGAAGCAGTAGATAGTGATGAATCATTAATAAAATATAGTCCTACACATGTATTATTGACTAGTGATAATAGTGGTAATCATTTTAAATATAAGGAATTGAGTTATTATTTTGGCTTTTCAAATTCAATAAATAATAGTATTGAAAATATTAATGTTAATGATTATATTAATATTGGTAATTTAGAAACTTTTTTAGAAAATAAATATTGACAAGAAATGTATCAATTTGCAAAAAATAATTCTACTTTTTTCTTATTAGATTATCCTGATTCGACGGTTGATCCAAATATTAATTGAAATCTTGTTATTAAATCACTTGCTACTTTTAAAGGATATTTTGTTAAAGCTTTAAAGGTGCAAATTAATGAGTTAAGTGCTTTTACTTTTTTAGATATTGATGGTAATAACTTATCATTAAAGGCAACTGATATTATTAAGACTAATGATATTAAAAAAATTAGATTTCATATTGGAAAAGATTTGATAAGCAGTTACTATGTTCCTAAGCCCCATAGTTTTAATTTTACTTTTAAAGTAAAGTGAATTTAAATACTTAAAAATAAGTATTGATTTTATGAAAATGGGTTAAATTTTGATAACTATAATTTAATATTCATACTAATTATATAAAATAGTTTTAATTATATAGGTTATTAATTGTAAAATTAATATAAATTTGTTACTATTCTTGTGTATAAAAAATATAAATAATATAGTAGTTTTTAACCCATTGTTTGTTGAGATAAAAGCAAATGGGCTTTTATTTTGAAAGGAAAATTATAAATGATATTAGACTTGGTGCAAAACTAAGGTAATTCAAAATTATATATTCCTGCTATTAAATTAAATCTTAATGCAAATCTTCGTATTTTATTGCGATATTTTAAACTTAAAATTTTAAAACGTTTTAGTTTAGCAAATACGTGTTCAATTTTAATTCTAATTTTACTTAAAGTTTTATTGTATTCTTTTTGAATTGGTGTTAATTGATTGTATTTACTTTTTTTAAATGGCAAAAATGTATTTTTATGAATATTTTGTATACCTTGATAACCTGAATCAACAAAAACTTGTTTTTCTGGATGAATAAAAGTTTTAGATTTTAGAAGCAATTTAAAATCATGAATGCTTCCAAAACAAAAAGCAGTTGAAATAATTTTTCCATTGGAAATATCAATAATTATTTGGGATTTGAGAGAATGATGTTTCTTTTTACCTGAAAAAAGTAATTTTAGTTTTTTTTAATTCTTTCAATTGGAGTTTCAGTAGCATCAATAGCTAACAAATTATTATTAGTACCTTTATTTTTTGTTAAATCTTTTTTTCCAGGTAAATTAAAAATTCCGCTTTTTATTAAAATATTTTCAATTCAAAAAATATTACGAATGCAACTAGTATGACTAATATTATATCTTTTTGCAATAACTCTATAACTACTATAGTCTTTTCAATATTCTAAAGTCATTAATAAACGCTCTTCAATTACAATTTTATTTTTTCTACCACCATAATATTTTTGTTTAGACTCAGCAATTTTTAAAATTTCATTTTAATTTTCAAAAAAACTCTTGATGAAATAAAAAAAATCATCAACCTGGCCTAAAATTTGATTTTATTTAATTTTGGGATTTATTTTTTTTACAAACTGAAATATAATGCTTCAGATTTTGCATAAGGTGATATTTTATAATGTTGGTATTTAAATTTTCATAAATTGAGGTAATTTTGAATATTGGTAAATCCAATGCCATGATAATGAGTAATAAATTCTTTTAAACTTGATTGTATTTTACTGATATTACTTAAATTTTTATAATTTAATTCTTTATTTTCTTTTGATTTAAATTTCTTGAGAGTACATTTTGTTTGTTTAGCTACTGTATCATATAGTATTTGCATATCACAAACTATAATTGATTTTTCTTCGATAAGATTAGATGTTAAATTTTCTTGTACTCATTTTTTTGTTAATCTTTTAGTATTTGTTGTTTGAGCATAAATATTTTTATTTTCATCAATTGCCATTTCAATACAACAGTTTAAATCTTTAGCATTTTCTTCAATTCATTTTTTTCTTGGATCATCTGGATTTTTGAAATTTCCTTTATGAATTTCTTTGATAAAAGTTTCATCAATTTCAATTCTACCTTTTAATTTTGTGAATGGTTTTTGTGTTTTTGCTAATTGTGATGATTTCATAAATTTTTGACGATTAAATCATGCTGATGTTTTTGAAATTTTAGCAAATTGAGAAATAGTATAAGCAGATTGACCTAACAATGACAATCAAATTATTCAATCTCATTGTTCATGAGATAAATGACTTCAATAGACTTGGTGCAAAACTAAGGTAATTCAAAATTATATATTCCTGCTATTAAATTAAATCTTAATGCAAATCTTCGTATTTTATTGCGATATTTTAAACTTAAAATTTTAAAACGTTTTAGTTTAGCAAATACGTGTTCAATTTTAATTCTAATTTTACTTAAAGTTTTATTGTATTCTTTTTGAATTGGTGTTAATTGATTGTATTTACTTTTTTTAAATGGCAAAAATGTATTTTTATGAATATTTTGTATACCTTGATAACCTGAATCAACAAAAACTTGTTTTTCTGGATGAATAAAAGTTTTAGATTTTAGAAGCAATTTAAAATCATGAATGCTTCCAAAACAAAAAGCAGTTGAAATAATTTTTCCATTGGAAATATCAATAATTATTTGGGATTTGAGAGAATGATGTTTCTTTTTACCTGAAAAAAGTAATTTTAGTTTTTTTTAATTCTTTCAATTGGAGTTTCAGTAGCGTCAATAGCTAACAAATTATTATTAGTACCTTTATTTTTTGTTAAATCTTTTTTTCCGGGTAAATTAAAAATTCCGCTTTTTATTAAAATATTTTCAATTCAAAAAATATTACGAATGCAACTAGTATGACTAATATTATATCTTTTTGCAATAACTCTATAACTACTATAGTCTTTTCAATATTCTAAAGTCATTAATAAACGCTCTTCAATTACAATTTTATTTTTTCTACCACCATAATATTTTTGTTTAGACTCAGCAATTTTTAAAATTTCAAGCATTTTATAAAATGTTTGTGGCTTTATGCCGACTAAACTATAAAATTCTTGATCATCTTTATATTTTTTCAACATAATAACTATCACCTTTAATATTAATAATAATCGTTAAATTGTTAAAATTAAAGGTTTTGCACCAAGTCTAATGTAAAAAATGATTTCTTAAAGCATCAAAGCTACTTTTACAATCTTTGCATAAATATTTTTGCTTATTATTATTAAAACCATTTTTTACACATCAATAAGATTTACAATTTGGACATTGAATTCCTTTTTCTTTAATTTTTTTATCAATTGCATCTAATTTTTCTTTTTTCTCAATTTGTTTAATTCTATTTTTAAAATGTCTAATAATTTTTATAAATTCTTCATCTTTTTTGTTTTTTAAAACATCAATTAATTCATTATTAGTCACAAAAAATCACCCCCGATATAAAAATATTACTTTTAATTTTAAATTAAAAGTAATATCAAGATTTTTTGTGAAAATTAAAAAAATTTCAAGCATTTTATAAAATGTTTGTGGCTTTATGCCGACTAAACTATAAAATTCTTGATCATCTTTATATTTTTTCAACATAATAACTATCACCTTTAATATTAATAATAATCGTTAAATTGTTAAAATTAAAGGTTTTGCACCAAGTCTAATATAAAAATTATGGATTTTCGATTCGTAAAATAGCAAAAATTGTTGATTATAGTAAATCAACTGTACATAGAGTTTGTAGATTATTAAATAAAAACTTATTGCCATTAGAAATATTGAATCAATTTCAAAAAAATAAACAAAACGCAGGCAGAAAATTAATAATTTTAACTTTAACAGAAATTAATAGTATTAATCATTTGTTAATTACTAAAAAGTATGCTCTTGATATAATTGCTAACTTTTTAAAGGAAAATAAAATAAAAAGTATTTCAACAAAAACTTTATATAACATGTTTAAAACAAATCGAATGGGTTTTGATGAAAATAACTTATTGAGAAAAGGCAAAAATAAATCTCACAAACAAAAAGAAACTAGGGGCAAAATTAATAATTGTAAGTCTATTCATGAAAGAAATTTAATCATTCCTAATATTAAAAATATACAAGAATTTGGTCATTTAGAAGGTGATACTATCATTGGCAAAGATCATAAAAGTTCTATTATTACTTTGGCTGATATATGATCAAAAACCACAATTCCTTTAGTAACTAAAAATCATAAATCAGAAAATATTACGAAAAGTATAATAAAATTTATTTCAAAGTTACAAAAAGGAACAGTTAAAACCATTACTTTTGATCGTGGTAAAGAATTTAGTAAATGAAGATTAATCGAAAAAATTTGTAATGTCAAAATTTATTTTGCAGATCCTGGTAAACCTTGCCAAAGGGGTTTAAATGAAAATAATAATGGTATTTTAAGAAGATATTTACCAAAATCTACAGATCTATCTTCATATAAACAAAAAGATTTAAATTTTATAGCATTTCAAATTAATTCTACACCCAGAAAATCGCTCTCTTATAAAAGACCAATAGATTTAATACAATTATTTTAAAAAACTGTCCCATTTATATTTACAACTCAGGCATAAATGGAGATAAAAGCCTACCTAGGAAATTATCCCTGCATGTATTTAAATCAAACACAAAATTACAGTTTCAAAACTAGGTATGTTATTGAATTTATATGCTGATTCTTTTGCATATAAATGAATATTGTGCTTTGAAACTCTTATGTGTGTTCGGAAAGTTCGTCGGATGTGCTTTCATGCTGATTCAATCTGGTTTGTGTTTACACCTGTTGGTGACACATACCCAACTTCATGATTTACGATTTCATGTTTGGGATAGAAGTTTTTTGAAACTTACATATCCCTTCCGAGAATCCGTAAATAGACAGCACTCAGTAAAAATGTGTTTCAATGCAAATCTTAAAAGGTTTTTTTTCATCTGCATTTTTCAGCACCTTCACAATTAGGGGCGTATAAAGTTAATGGTTAGATTTAATAAGAACTTAAATGAGAGATAATACTCTCATTTTTAATTGTTGAACAATTATAATTAATTATTTTATTAAACCTATACTTTATTAAAGTAATTAATTATTCCAAATTTAATAAAAATTATAAAAGCTATTGTATAGGAATTTGCAAATAGTAATTTTTGCGATGCTCTTTTAAAACTTGATATTTTTTGGTTCCCTTCCCCTAGAACCCCTACCCTCCAAGGCTTTGCTACTTACAGTAGCATAAGCCTTACGTATAGTAGATAAGTAGTTAGTAGTATATAAGCCTTTTATCACTGTAGGTGATAAGGCTTATACATAGAAAGGATTCGTAATGATTAATGTTAATTTAGATATTAAAAATAAAATTAAAGAAACAACTAAAGGTATGTTATTAGAAATTGGTGAATATGAAACATTATTTCCTATTAAAGATACTATTATTGATGAAAAAAATAAAAAAATAGCATTAAAAATAATTGAAGATTTTTATTATAAATTAGGGAAAAAATCAATAACAAAAGATATTGAAAGTGTTAAAGGTAGTGATATTTTAAAATATATTAAAAATATTCCAAATATTAATACTACTGAAAATAAATTAATATCTTGTGAATTTTATGAACAATATAATGGTTATTATATTTTTAAAAATGATAAAAATCAAGAATGTTTTAAATATAACATTACATGAGAACAAGATATGAAAAGTTTTAAAATAAATAATCCATATAACGATAATGATTTAGTAATTAATTATATTGTTACACCAATGAAAAATATAGAAACTCATAATGAAAAAATATTTTATTTAAAGTATTAAAGGAAATTAAATATGTTATTAAATGTTGAAAAAATAGAATTAATAAAAAAGGCTTTTCTCCCTTTATGTACTATTTTTAATTTTATCACATAAATGCTGAGAAAAGCCTATCTACGGACTTCTCCCCACATTTTTAAATCAAACATAACATTACAGTTTCAAAACTAGGTATGTTATTGAATTTATATGCTGATTCTTTTGCATATAAATGAACATGATGTTTTTCAACTTTGATATGTGTTTTAAATGTTCGTCTGATGTGCTTTCATGCCGATTCAATCTGGTTTATGTTTACACCAGTTTTTGAAACATAGCCATCTTGATGGTTAACTGTTTCATGCTTAGTGAAAACTGATTTAAAATGGCGATATCCTTTTCAAGAATCAGTATGTACATCACACTTTGAAGAAATGTGGTTTCTTGCAAATTGCAAAAGATTTTTTTGATTTGCATTTTTCAACACTTTCACAATTAAATTATTGGTTGTTTTTTCATAAATCCCAACAATCAAAGTTTTATTTTTTAAGGATCTTCCTTGTTTTTTAAAACCCATATGTGAAAGATACATTTCATCCATTTGCACTATGCCCTCAACAATGAATTGAGGTTCTTGTTTTGCAATTGCACTTCGGATTTTATGACCCATTCTTCAAGCAGTTTTCAAAGTTACTCCCAATTCTTTTGCAACATCAGTTGATGGAATTCCATGTTTGGTGTTTATTCATCTAAAGATGAGATAAAACCAAGATGTCAAAGGTGTTTGTGACTTGTAAAAAATGGTGTCATGAAGAATACTAAATGTTTGATGACATTTCAAACATCTTATTCTTCTTAAATCAGAAGTATTCAAATTTGTTCAAGAACACCTCATACATTTGTTTTCCTTCAAACTTGCTATATATTTCAAACAATCTTTTTCTGTTTGAAATATATTGTTGAACTCATTCAATTTCATTGTTTCCTCCACAAGTACATGTGGGGAGAAGTCCGATAAAAAATTTATGTAATGAAAAATTACTTAAAAATAAAAAATATATTGAAATACAAGAAATATTAAAAATTATAGAAAGGGATTAATAATATTATGTTGAATTTAAAAGAAAATAAAAGAATATATATAAAATATGAAGAAGAAAAAATATTTGGTTCATGTGATATTTGTCATAAAAATTCATCATTTGCAAATAGAACTTGTAATAAATGTTTTTATAAATTAATAGGTGAAAAAAATGAAATGTAATATTCATAATGAAAAATATATTTGAATTAGTGAAATAGATAATAATTATTATTGTAATAAATGTATTAATGACATGATTGAAGAAGATATGTATTTAACATCAAATAATTGAGATTGCTTATATGAATATTATATTAATGAATTACAATTAGAAAATTTTAAAGGAGTGTAATAATATGAAAAATAAAGGTTTTCAAGATATTAAAAATGATTTACAAATATTTTTTAAAGATATTGAAAATGGTAAATATGGTGAAAGAATTAAAGAATTATTTATGGAAAAAGAAAGTAGTGAATAAATATGGTAGCAGCACCTAAAAAGAAACCAGAAGATTTAATGATTAAACAAATTATTGTTCATTTAAGATTTACTGAAAAAGATTATGAAAAATTAAAAGAAATTTGTGAAGAAAAAAATATGAAAATTAATGGTTTTATAAGAAGTTTAAATAAAAAAGCAATAAATAGAAAGAGTGATAAAAATGAATAATTTATATAAAAAAATACTTAAATTACAATTAGAAATTGGTAGTACACCCAAAAATGGTTTTAATAAATTTGGAAATTATAAATATTGATTATTAAGTGATATTTTTAATAAATTTAAATTATTATGTAAAGAATTAAATATTGTTATTACACATGAAGATATATTAACAACAGATAGAAAAATTAGTTATTTAGATAAAAATGAAGTAGAAATAACTTATTTTAAAAGATATACAATTATTGATTTAGATAATGATAAAGAAATTAAATATTTTGATATACTTGCTTGTGCTAAAAATACTGATATAGCAAAAGCAAAAGGTAGTGCAGAAACTTATGCTTATAGATATTTCTTAATGAATTTACTTTTATTAAGTGAAGATGAACTTGATCCAGATAATGATAATGTTAATTTAATACAAAATAATAAACAACAAAATAATTATACTAATAATATAAAAATACAAAATGAAAAATGAGAACCAAGTGAAAAACAATTAGATTATTTTGAAAAATATATGATTACAAATACAGTTTTATTTGATGAATGTATAAGAGAAGATATGGAAAGATTAAATCCAAGTAATAATAAAGATTTTTTAATATTAATGGGTGAAAATTATTTAAAAACTTTATTTGATAAATTTAAAGAAATTCGTGAAAGATTTAAAAATTTAAAAAATAATAAAAAAAATGAGTATAGAAATTATGAATAATTATTTACTTTCAATTGACCCAAGTATTAAAAATACTGGATTTACATTATGAGAAAATAAAAAACCAATATGAATAAATAGTTATAGTTTTAAAAATTATAATTATGATTGAGAAAAAATACAAAAACAAATAAGTTATTTAATTGATATTAATGAATATGATTTATTAATAGAACGTGGTACTTTTCATTCAAAAAATGGTATTGGTTATGAAACTCAAGAACATTTAAGAGGTTTTATTGCAGGAACATTTAATAAATTATTAACAAAAAATATGCTTATTAGTCCAAGTAAATGAAAAAGTTGATATAAAGAAAATTATAAAAATATCACAATAGATTATAGTAATTGAAAAAAAGAATATTCTTTAATATTAGTTAAAGATTTAATTACTTTTAATAATTGAAATATAACCGTTAATAATCATGATGAAGCAGATAGTTTATTAATTGGTTGATATTATTTAAATAAGGAAAATAAATAATGAAAATAGAATTTGAAATGGATATTTTTACAAAAAATGCAATTATTGAATCATCAGAAAATTTAAAAAAAATAAAACAATTAAATATATCAATTAATTTATGTAATTGTAAAAAGGAAAATAATTAATGCAAAAACAAGAAAAAGTATTACTTAAATGTATTGTTAAAAATTGTAATAGTAAAGTATTAATTACTTTAAAAACTTTAGATTTAGAAGATACTACAATTCAATTTTTTAAAATGTGTAAAAAACATAAATTAGATTTTAATAATAAAATAAAAGAAATTAAAGAATATTATAAAAATAATTAAATTAAATTTTAAAAAAATTATATTTTCACATTTTAAAATTTTTATGTATATAATTAAATTGTTAAAAACTTAATGAAAATATTTTTATTTAAATAGATAAAATAAAAAGAAGAGCCTTTCTAATTCGTTGAAATTAGAGTAGTTTTTTCTTTTTTTGTTTTTAACACATATTTATTAATGAAAGGAAATATTTATAATGAAATATTTTAATCCAAGTTATTGATTTAAATTATGAGTATTAAGTGCACCATTATTTAATTCTGAAAATCAAGGTATATATGCTAAGTCAATTGATAATCAAAATATTAAAGATTGAGCTAGCAAAAATACTAGTAGTTTAGAATCAATAAATCAAGAAATTGGTTATACAAATTCAAGTAATAATTATAAATTATATAGTTTAAATGAAACAAATCAAAATATTGACCCTTTTTATCAATCATATTTAGATTCTTTTTCAAATCAACATTTAGAAACAAGTAATCATAAACATCGACATGAAAAAAGTAGAAAGAGAGTTAAAAGGAAGGATGATGAAAATAAAAAAATAACAGTTTCTAATTTAATTTTATTTCGTTATTTACCAAATGATCCAAGATATACAGAATGATATTCTTTTAGAACTCAAATTTTGTTTATTCTTTCTGACTTAGAAAATGAAAATTTAATTTCAAGAATTTCGATTGAAGATACTAATATTATTTCAAGAATTCCAATATATAGTATAAATTCTAATAATAATGATGATGATATTTTTATTATTCCAATTAGACTAAATGATTCTCCTAGTTATAGTCAAACTATTGACAAATTTACTTGTGTTGCTAATCCTTGAATAAGAGGACAATATGAAAATACTAGTAATAATGATTTAAGATTGGTTTTTAGAGCAAGAGATTTTTATCTTCAAGGATTTATAGCAAATAATAATTATTATTATTTTTCAGATTCTACAACAATACAATATGGAACTACTAATTCTATTAATTTGGGATATAGTTCAAATTATAATGTTCTTGCTGGCAATGATATAGATACTATTTCATGAGAAAATATTTATAATTCTTTTAATACTTTACAAAATTATAATAGAAGACATGGTCATGATAGTATAAGGCAAGATTTAGTTCGTGTTATATTGGCAACTGCTGAAAGTATGAGATTTTATGGAATATCAAAGAAAATAAATGAAATATATACAAATTCTCAAACAATATCATGACAAAGTTTAACATCATTAACTCAAAATTGATTAAATATTTCTAACAATGTAAGTAGCTGATTATTACTATTTTGAACTATTTTAGCAAATAATCAAGAATTATTGCAAAATATAGCTACATTAATGGCAATAGTTGATAATGTAAAATGTAAACATAAAAATGCAAAAAAGCAAAAACGCAATATAAATATGTGTTTTAATTCATCTAATAAAAATATATTAGTTTGTGATTTAAAACCACAAATTGATAAAATTCAAGGAAAAATAACTTCTATAAAAATTCTTGACAATGATAGTACTGAAAATCCATGAGTTAAAAAAGGTTATATATTTATTGGAACAGATACTGGTTTGTATACAATTAATCAAAATGGCGATGTAAGTAAAAGAATGTCTATTATAAATCATGTAAAAGATATTATTATTAATAAGTATTATAATAGTGCTAATATCATTAATGAAAAATGTGAAATATATGAATTAAAATTTAAAGATTGAAGTTATGAAAAAAAAAATATGGAAAGTTGTGATTTAAATAAAGAGTTAAATATTTATTATCATAATGATAAAGCTGAAAAAGGTTTTACAACCGTTTATGAAGGAAATTCAAGAATTGATATTGGTAATGCTTATAAAGCTGCTGCAATTGGATGCGTAAGTACTGGTGCTGTCTTAGGGGTTGGTGGTACTGTTTCTGGGGGACCTGTAGTTGGTATCGCTGGGGGAGCTATAGGTTGCAGTTTTGGTTTTACAATTGCTGGTTATAGTGTTTTTTTTACTTCTATGGTGTCTATTAATGACAGTGGTCAAAGAGTATCAAATTCAAAACATTGTTTTGAAAATTTTAATCTTTTAAATTATAAAAAAATAGAATTTTTAGGAAATAATATATATACATTAACAGGTAGAGGCAATGAAGAATTTTATGGTAAAAAAATTACTGATTGTATTAATGGTAATTTTAAATCTAAATTTAGTTGTGTGCTTTTAAATTTCACTGAAACTAATTTTTATACTTGACAAAGTCTTGATTTAAAATTTTTTCAAGAAAATACAAAATATTGTTTTGAAATGGAAATAAAACAACATGCTCGTAATAATGCATGAATGTTTGCAAATGGTGGAGGAATCCAAATGGCCATTGGTAATCGAATTAGATTATATAATGATGAAATAACAGAAACTCAAATTTCAAATCCAAATGATAGAAAAATAAGAGAAATTTTTGAAGAAAAAAACGTAACTAAATGAACTGATGATTTATCAAAAGATATTAATCATGAACAACATTTATCAATTGATAATAAAACAAATTTTGTTACAAATAATATAACAAGTTTATAATTAAAATTTAAAAATATAAACAAAAAAGTTACCTTAATTGGTAACTTTTTAATTAGGTGCCAACCTAACAACTACATAAGTTTGAGAACTTTTTTATTTCATATACTTACATAAGTAAGTAATCTTATTATACATTATTTAAGATTGTGGGGGAATATTATTTTCAAAAGAATGCAAAAAATAGAGAAGCAACTATTATCATTAAAACTACTATAGATATTATAGTAACAGAAATTAGAAAAAAATTATTATTAAAAAGTTTAGTAGTAAATTTGTCTTTTTCTATTTCATGAATTGTAACATTTTTTTTTGTATCCATCATTTACTCCTTTATTATTTAATAATATTATATTATCATAATTATCTTGAATTTAGTACTATTTTATATATATTTGCTTTAATACTATTAATATATATGCTAGCGTATGCTTTATCATTTTCACCAATTTTACCTGTAATATATCACATATCTTCGATTTTACCTATGGTTGTTTGTAAATAAAAATTTCATTTAAGATAGTTATTAACTATACAAAAACCTAATAATTGATTATTTTCATATTTTATGTTTCAACCACCAACATTACCATTATCATTTATAGTAAAATTATAACCATTTAAATGGTAATCAGTATCAGTTCTTCCATACATATATGATATCCCGCTTTCTCTTTCAAGTTGTACCGTAGTACCTTGTTTATTATGATTTCAATGATAAATATGATTTCCATTACGTGGTGGTATATCTCTAAAAATTAAATCTTTTAATTGAATTTCTTTAAAACCAACATCTTTTTTTGGATTTAAAAATTTTTCTTCTATGTAAAAATCAGTATACAAAGTTGATGTTATAGTTGGAATTGAATTATTATGGATTGCTTTTTCGGTTTTAATATCATAATCATAATATATAGTTATACTCTTATAATAACGTTTTAAATCATTAAAAGTATTAATTAATAATGTTGGGTCTAATAATGATTTTAAATCAACTTCATAATTAACTTGTTTACTTTTATTTACTTGTCATCAATTTTCAGTATTATCTTTTACTGGTATTGAACTTGTATCTGTTAAAGGTAAATTATTTGCTGTCATATCAATTTTTAAATCCGGAATAATAACGATTGATTTTGCTATATTTTGTGGACTTGGAGGTAATATTTTTGCTGGATAACTAAATGTTGTTTCTTCACTTTCTTCATATTCATCATGATTTAATTTATATAAAGTTGTTCAATTAAAAGCATTACCAGTTAATGAACCCATATTATTATAACGAAATTGAGCAATTGATATTTCATTATAATCACCTTGATAAGTAAAAGGATTATCACTATAAAACGTATGTCTTTCTTCACCTTGATGTAAACTTTGAGTTACAATTGTATCAATAATATAAGCATAATTTGAACCATCAATAACTCCATTTGCTGTTGGATTTCATTGACATTCAGTATCTTCATTAGTTAATGGTGAAGCAATATCTAAAAACTCAGTATCTTCTGCTAAAATATAAACTTTATTATTTTTCTTTTGTGATAAATCAACTGTACTTATTTGTTCCTTTGTAGTTAATTTTTTACCAGTATTAGGGTCTCATGGATAAACACTTACTCTATCACTTAATTTCATAGTCATAGCAGTTGTTGAAACATTAGCTCCTAATAATTTACCAATAGTAAAATCATTATCATTTGTAAAAGCATTTAATGGAATTAAACCACCATTACCAATAACACTTTCTAAATTACTTGTAAAAAATGCACTCATAAAACCATTAAAATATAACATTTTTTTATATTGTTGAACATTTTGAGTAATAACTCAACTACTTCAAATCCCTAATGTTAAAGCATTTAATAATTTACCAATTAAAGGAATATCACTTAAAGCAAATGGTAATCATTGTTGACTATCATAAGGCATTTGTATTAATGGTGAAAATACTACACTATTAAAATTTAATATTGCTGACATATATTTTTGACTTATTTTTGAATAATCAACAGTTGGACTTCCTATAATTAAATGAGTATCTGGGTCTTTATATTTAAAATTACTACTCATATCAACATTATAATTACCCGTTAAATTATTTATATTTCATTCACTATCTCAAAAAAATTTAGCTTCTCCTACTGATGTACCATTACTTAATCTTGCTTTATCTTTATCAAAAGAAAGCATACCTTTAAAATCTTTTGTTACAAATAAATTATCTTGAAAATTTAATGAAGTTTTTAATCATTCTGTAAAATTTTTAAAATTAGTAAATCCAGTAGGTTTTGCATCCATAATATTATAAAATGTAGTTTCTGGATGACTACTTGTTGTTATTTTATCATTTATTCCAGCAAGTAAACCACCATTATTTTTAATATTAGTTGTAGATTTTTCATTATTACCAGCAATAAATAATCTTCTTGAAGCAAATACTTTACTTTCAAATATTTCTTCATTATCTTGTTGAATTGGTTCTTGACCTTGAATTATTGGTCTTCCATAATAATAACAACTTGATAATAATTCTAATCCATAACTTTGTCTATGACTATAACGTACACCAATATCATTCATTAAAGTACGATTTAAGGTTACTTTTCCTTCTTGAATAGTAGGAAAAGCATAACCACTACCTGGTGAAGCATATTGTACAAAATCAAGTGTATTTTGACCACTTGCAACTACTCTATCATTTAAACTACTAAAAGTTAAAACTTGCATACTAAATGCACCATTATAAGAACTATAATAATTTGTTACATTTGAAATATATAATAATTGTCTATCTTGATTTTTAGAACTATTACCACCTATATTTTCATTTTCATCATTAAATACAACAAAAAATTGTAAATAATCATCAATTGTAATATGTTCTTCAAACATAACTAAAGTATATTGTCTTTTAGTTTGTATTGTTTTAAATATTTGATTATTTGGTAAATTACTAAAATCAACACCACTTGTATCATCAATTAAATAAGCATTTCAATAATCACCAATTTTATATTCTTTTTTATAAAATTCATCTTGACCTGTAACTTTATGAGTTACTGGGTCAATTTTACCTTTATTTTTTTGATATATTTTTGTACTATTTTTTCAAATACAAACAACTGGAGTATTACCAGTTAATATTAATTCATATTGACCAAAATCACTTATTTTACTATTAATAGGTTTATAACCAGTTTCAGTTAAAGGTATTGCTCCATTATTTATAATAAATGGAAATATTTTTCAATGTGATTGTCTTTTAATTAATATTTGTTGCATCTTTAATCTCATTTGAGCGTGTTTCATTAATTGTATTTGTTGATGTCTGCTCATTTTCATTACCTCCTAAATTTTTATTTAATTTTTGATTTTCATTAATAATATTTTCTAATTTATTTTCAGCCATAAGTTGGTCAATATTATCATATTCACCAATTGCTTCAATTATTGTCATTGTGCCATTATTTAATCTTGAATTAATAATTTGGTCTTGTACTATTTGGTCAGTCATAGCAATTGGAATAAATTTAAAACTATAAGGTCTTTCTCCAATACCATTTCATAAATTTTCACTAATAAGTAATAAATCAAATATACGATAAAAATAAGCACTATAAAATGCTATTTTTATTTCTGTTGTTTCCATATCAAATTTATTATTAAACATACTTTGTGTTTTATTAGTATAAACATCATTACCATGTTCATCATAATCATAACCAGCACCATTAAATATAGCTTTAGCAGTACCATTATAATCTAATCAATATTCATTAAATTTAGGGTCACCTTGAATAATTTGCATACCCCCATTACCATTTTTATCATATCCAGCACTACCAACATTAACAAACATATCTTTTTTAGGATTTTCTGCAATATTACCATTTTCTTGCATTTCTTTAACTGTTTCATTATCTAAAGCAGCAAATAAAGTAGTAACATTTAATTCTCTTTCTAATCTTTTTTGTCTAATTACACGATTTAAATCTCAAATTAAATCTCATACTGGTGTACAATCTGGATATGCATTTAAAGTTGTAGCATTACCATATAAATTTATTATTGGTAAATTAGTTATTTCAAAAATAGGTATATAATTAAATGGATTTTTAATTTCATAAGTTTTTAATGGAGTAATATTTGGTTTTAATTTAGTACGTGTAGAACCTAAAATAATATCTTTATTATTATCTTTATATGTTTCATATTTAACTTTTCCATTTTGAATTGTTACTCATGTTAAAGTTGCACTATCTGCTTGTTCATTAATAAAATAAAATTCTGCTGATTGTTCTTGTTCATTATATTTAGCAACTCTACCACAAAAACTATTAGGTAATATTTTAAGTGATTTAGTATTATCTTCATTAACTATAATCATTATAAATACTTTACCCATTAAACTATTTTGTAAACCAAATTTATAAAATTTTTCTAATCATTTATCTTTTAAATTCATTTCATTTAAATAATCTAATATTTCTTTTTTACTTGAATTAAATAAAAAACCTTTACCTAATCATAATTTAGTTGATTTTTGAGCAATAATCATAGGTATATCAATATATCAATTTGATTTATCACAACTTAAATATTCCATTGTATTTATCATAATTCATCACCATTAAATTTATTTTTATTAATTAATAATTTATTATTAATACCATTAATTAATCATTTCATTTCATGCATTAAAGCATACATATCACTATCTCAAGTATCATCATGTAAATCTAACATTTTAAGAGTATTATTATTACTATCTAATTTCTTTTTATCTAATCATTGCATTAAACTATATTGTCTTTTAGTTTCAATACATCTTTCTCAATTAAAACTAATAATATTTTTAAGCATACAAATTGTTGTAAAATCAATTCTATCATTTAAATATAAAGTTGATTTATCTACTGCTATAAATTTTAATCATGTTATATTACGTTTTTTAACTCAACTTTTTAAAACATCAATAAATACTAATCCACCATTACCATAATCAACATAACAAATAAAACCAAATAACATTGCTATATAACGTTTACTTTCATTTAAATAATAATTAATAATATCATTTGCTAAAGTATCAGTATCTTTATATTGCATAGTAAAATTACTATGATAAAATTCACTTTCTTTATGCGCTCTTCTACTATTTTCATTTTCACCAATAAATCATAAACTTCCAGCAGTAGGATGACCACTTGAACTTGTTGCCATACCAATATCTAATCCACCAGTTAATCTTTCTACTTGAAAATCTAATTTAGTACCTACTTTATCTAAATATCTTGCAAATATAGCACCAGTAAGAATACTAGGAACTCCATAATATCAACTTTGTGCTTTAATAGGGTCTAATACTTTTAATTCTTCTAAATCATTAATCATATCTAATGTCAAATTATGAGAATTTACTTTTCAATTTGAATAATGAAATAATTTAAATATATTATTATCAAAAATTGATTTAATTTGTTCATTTTTAGACTTCATTATTTCTAAATTAAAAGGTACAATTTTATTCATATATTCAATAAAATATTGATAAATATTATCTGGATTACAACTTTTTATTTTTATTCTTTTTTTAGCATTACCTAATGCAAATGTTATTGCTTGAAATTCTTGTTGACTAAATTCATTTGCTTCTTCACATCATTCAATTGCTAAATCAAATCCTTTGATTTCACTTCTAGAAAGTCCTTTTAAAGGTATTCTATCATTTGAATTACTATATACGCCCATAACTCTAATAAATGATTTACTACCTTTAAATCTAAAATCTGCTTGTTTATTTGGATATTTTAAAGTAAAATCTTTATAATCATTAAAATCAATTGTTATTAAAGCATTATATATTTCTTTAACTAAATCATTAATATCTTTATTTAATTTTCTAAAACAATATATAGCAATTGATTTATTATTTTTAATTGAAATAGCAATTAATATTGCTAATTCTTCTGCAATACTATATGTTTTACTTGAATATCTACTTCCACTTAAATTATATTCACTATGAGTAAAATCACTTTTATTTAATAATCAATAACTAATTTCATGTAAATAAGTAAATTCTTTATTCATAATATTATTCCTGTAATTCTTCTAATTTTAAAAGTTGACCATATCTTGTAGGGTCACTAACAATAGCAATAGTATCATTTTGCATTTGTAAAGAAATCATTATTCTATCATTAACTTTATCTCAATCCAAAGTTTGAACATCAGTATTTAACTCACCATATAAAAATTCTTTACAAATAAAAGCAAATTTTTTACTACTTGATTGACTTTCAAAATTATAATAAATTTTATATTTAGTATTTGATTTAAAATCATATTTAATATGATTTATATTAACTTTTGTTCCTACTTCTTTTCATTGTGGAATACTTGGAATTGGTTGTATCTTATTATCAACATATCTTTTATTTACAGCATCTTGTGCTTGTATAGGGTCTGCTATATCAACCATTCTAGTATTATTTAAAGTAATAATTCTTTTTTCTTTAGGTTGTATTATATTTGGACTATTTTGGTCTATTTCTCATAATGATTCACTACCACCACCAGTAGCACTAATTTTATTATTTTCATCAATAGTAATATTTTCACCAGCAGTTAATTTATCTTGTTTAATATTTACTTTATCATCAACATATTGTTTTGTAGTTGCATCGCTTGGTGATGTAGGAGTTCCAAGACTAGTAATTTGCTTATTAGACATACTTAAATAGCCACCACCATCATATTTACCACTAGAACCAATACTATTTTTTCAAATAAAAACTGTTTCACTTTTATTTTGTTTTTTATCTATTTCATTTTGTATTTTATTACTAATATCTGCATTTACAGTATGATTAGATTCATAATATTTAATATCTATAGTTTCTTTGGGACTTTTAAAATCTGGTATAGTAGTACTTGTATTAATACCAGTAGTATCAATATTAACAATTGGTCTTAACATATTTTGTGGATGAATAATAGTAATTTTAGTTCTAGAATCTAATGATTTTATATTATTATAAGGAATATATGCATTTAATGGACTATCTTCACCACAATTTGAAATAAATTTATTAAATCAATTATTTTTTTGTGATTCTATACCTTTTAAATTAAAACCTTTAATATTTGGATATTCTTTAATTTTTCTTAAACAATTAAATACTTCTGGAGGTATAAAATATGGGTCATCTGGATTAGTTTCACTATAAGTTAATCCACCTTGACTAATTGAACCTTGACCACGTAAATAATCAACATCTTTAGTTAATAAAAATCTAACATAATGAGTAGTTGCTGTTTGAATATTATCTGTAAAATCTGTAGGTGTTATTTCTGGTCATTTTTTTGAAATAGTAAAACCACTTAAATAATCAATATTATTACTTGCTACAGATATTGCAAATCAAATTTCATTATCTGGAGTAGTTACTTTATCAAATAATAATTCATTAAAATATTTAGAATTTTTAAATTCTTCAATTGTTATAAATAAAATTGGGTCTTTAATTGCCATAATAATTTACTCCTTAATGTAAAATAAAGGGTATTTAAACCCTTTAAATTTTAAATTTAGTTGCTTTTTGTTTATCTTTTTCTGATAATTCTTTCTTTTTAGATTTTTGTAATAAAACAAAATTATCTACTTGTTCTTTATCTACATTAAAACTATCAAGTAATTTAGCAGTTGATGTAGTTTCTAATTGTAAATGAGTATTTAATTGTTTAATATTTGCTGTAATAAATTCTAATTCTTTATTACGTTTTAATTCTTTTGCTAAATTTGATTGTTTTGATTTTTTTATTGATTTTCCAAATAATAGAAATGCTAAAGTAATAGATATTCCACTAGCAACTGCTCCTCCTATTACTGCTGATATTAATTCTATTGAAAAATTCATTTTTTATTCCTCCAATTGTATTTTATTTGAATGTTGTTTACATAAATGACATTCTTTTTTATGTTTTTTAATTTCTTTATATTGATATATTAAATAAGGACTTGTAATAATAATTGGTATTGTTATTAATGCATATTTAATTAATTTTCCATAATTACCTAATTTAGTTATTAAATTTAATCCAATATGACCAAACATAGGAAATAAAGTTAATATTAAATGGTCTGGTCAAGTAAAATTATATTGATTAGTATAATTACCTATTCCCATTTCTATTGGTATTTTAGGTATTAATCAAGGTGTACTAGTAAAAAATATAGTTATTAATATTCCAATAAAATGACTAGTTATTTTTAAAATATTTGATATTAATATTTTTATTTTATCTATATGAGTACTATTTTTATTAAATCAAATCTTATTTAATTTTTTATATTCTTTATTATCTTTACTTAATGGATTAATAGTATTTCATATTCCAATTGGTTTAATTGGTTTATCTAATTCAATAATAATTACCACCTACTTTCATGTTTTATATTTACTTTTATTTTTATAAATTGAAATACCAATATTTTTATTTAAATTATTAATTTTATGAAAAGTTAAATATTCTTTTCTTTCTACTCTTCATGCTCTACTACCTAATTCAGTTTTTGGTAAAGTTTTAAATTCTTTAAGTTTAAAAAATCCACGTTCTAATTTATTAATAAATGCAGTTGTTTTTAAAACATTAATATTAGTTGAATTAATAATGTTATAGCGTTGTTTACCTTTACTAATACCTTTCTGTTCTTTAAGTTGTTTTTTTACATATAAACGTATTTGACTTGGTAAAAAACCTCTTAAAAAATATCTTCAAAATATTGTTCCAGCACCATTACCATTTTTACCTTTTTGAACTTTCATTAAGTTTCAAGTTTCTTCTGGTACATTTGGATAAGTATATATACCATATCAACGTTTATTTTTAGATGTATCACTTTGAAATAAACCTTGTAATATTCCTACTTTTAATGATTGATTAGATTTATAAAATAAACCTTTTTTAAATCAAGAACTTGATAATATTACTCATCCTTTATCATCTTTATTATCTTGTTCTATATCTTTACCATTAATATCTTTTTTATCATCTTTAAACAAATTATTAATTTTCTTTATAGGTTTAAATACTAATTTATCTAATTGTGATTTTAATTCAGTTAATTCACTAGGTTTCATAATTGAAATAAGTTTTTTAATAATATTTGGATTAAAAGTTGAATATGGTTGGTCAACTTCTTCTTCGCTAACATTTTCACTATCTAAAACTGATTTTAAACTTTGATTTTTACTATATAACTTTAATAAACTAATAATTGCAGTTCTAATATCATTAGTTTCTAATGCAGAATAGATAATTCTAATAATTAAAGGTAACATTATAAGCTCATATGGTTATAATCTCAATTTAATGAAGCATTATCTAATATTACTTCACTCATATTATCACTACCATATTGACTAGTTGTTTCACTATTAATAGTAAATCTATTATCATTAATTAATCTTGTAGTTTCATTAGTAAATGTTGTTTCTTGCATTTCTTCAATATGATTAGTTGTTTCCATTGGTAATAAATTATGAATTATTTCACTTATTCCTGCAATAATAGTAGGTATTGCATAAGCATTATTAAAATCATTATTAATACCCATTGCTACACCACTACTAATCAAACAACTACCAGTTCCCATATTTGCTATCTTTCTTATATTTTGAAATCTATTAGGGATTAACTCAGTTAAACCACTAATAACATTTGCTATACCAAAACTATTTAAAGATATATAAGTATCTCAATCCATTAAATGATTATCGGTATTAGTATTACTTAATAATAAATCTGGTGGAAATGGGTTTACTGTTGTTGTTGGACTTTCAGTTGGGTTTGGATTAATATCAGCATTAGTAAATTTTGCATAATTTACTAAACCAATTGTTCCTAAACCTAGTAATATTTTTTTAGAACTATTAAGTAATTTAGTTTTAATACTAGGAATTTGATTTAAATTTCATATATCAATTCCTAATTTTTTCGAAAATAATAAAGCATTTATACTTCCTAATACCGGATTACCTATTAATTGACCATAATAAGCACTTGTACCAATCATTGCACTTAATGGCGCTATTCCAATTCTTATTAATTTAATTAAAGTATAATTACTCAATTGTGTAGTCTCAGCATGTTGTGGCATGTTTATTTTCTCCTTTTAATAATTTAGTAACTTTTTTAATTTGAATAAGTATTTTACCTTTATAATTAACATTATCTCCAACACAAACAGCAAAACTTTCATGTGGATTTGATACAATAACATAATTTGGATTTAAAGTTGGAAATTCATAAAGTAATATTGCTAATATATCTTTTGAACTATTTAAATCTTCTGGTTTTGGTGAATTTATAATAATATGTGATTTATTATTAAAAACATCATAAATATAAGTCATAATATTATGCCTTTGTAAAACTTAATTTTACTGTTCCATAATAATCAGTTTTATTACCAGTCATAGTAGCACTTGTATCAGTTATATTACTATATACTGCTTTAGTTACTTCAAAACCATTATTACCAACTTTAACTATTGCAGTATCTAATTCAGCATTAGTAGGAATATCTCCAGCCATAGTAATTTTTCCTAAATTTTTATAATAAATTACATCTTGTAAATCTAAAATATTCATATTATCATAATCAGTATTTTGATAAGTAGCATTAATATTAGTTGCATCAACTTTATAATTTTTTGCTCTTGCTTCTTTAATTTCATCTACTGTTGGCATTTTTTCTTGAATTATATACATTAAATTAGGTCTTATTGCTGCTGGTAATGAATATAATGCTTTACCAATAATACGAATATTATCTGTAGCATTATCTAATTTATTTCTTACTTTTGTAAATGAAATAGGCATACCTCACATATATATGTTATAAACTACTCCAAATAAATCTAATAATTTATAATCTTTTTCTAAATGCATACCAGAAACAGTATCATGAATAAAATTTTGTTCTAAATAAAAACTTTCATAAAATTCCATGCCCATAATTTGATTTGTATATCTTTTACCAGTTGCTAAAGTATTTGCAGCAATTTGTCCATAATTTAATAATGTAAATGCTTTTGCAAGATTAAAACTACTATCAATACCACAAGCACCAGTTAAATCTGCTTTATTAATACCAACTGTAATATCATCTACTTTTTTAATTAATTTATTATTTTTTTATCCAATTATATAATAAGCATTTAATGCTTGTTCTTTAGTCATATTATTTAAATTTAAAGGTAATACTAATGATTTAGCAATTGCATAATCTTTTGTACCTTGTAAAAATATTAATTCAAAATTTTCTCTTAAATTTCTCATAAATGAACTTGTTCAATTTGAAACAATTGGTGTTGCAACATTTGCTGGTGAAGTCATAAATCTTTCAATATCAAATTCTGGAATATTAAAATCAATTGTTAATTCTTTATCAATAATTAATGTTGTTGTTTTAACTATTCCTTTTTGTCTTTTAGTACCAGTAAATTCATCTCATGTAGAACCTCATAATACACGAACAGTTGCTCTATATATTGCCATTGCTACACCACTAATATTTGCTATTTGGTCAGCAGTAACAGTATTTCTCATAAATAAAGTACTTAATTCAGCAGTTAATTCACCACGAACTTGTGCTTCAAGTACACTTAAAACAGCATTTTCAGTAGGTGAATTACCACCAATAATAAATGCTTTAGGTATTTGTGGAATTGCCATATTATCCTCTTTCTATTTAATAGATTGAAGTGCATTTCCTCTTGCTAAATTTACAAGTTTTTCTAATTCATTAGGGTCAGTAATACCTGTAGTTTTTGCTTTTTCATTTAATTTTTTTTCTAATTCTTCTGGATTAATACTATTTGTATGTAAATCTAAAAGTGTTTTAGGATTAAAATCATTTGAATTAATTTTATTTTCTTGTTTAATTGGTTCTGAAGTTTTATCAATTAAAAAATCTTTATAATCTTCATTTATTTTATTAAATGCTTCTTGTTTTGATAAAGATTTATAATTATCAGTACTCATTAAATTTTTAATTAAATTTACTTTTTTAGTATCTTTAATATTAGAAAATAATTGTTGCTCTTCAAAACTATTAATTTTATTTTCATATTCTTTTAATTTAGGTTTAAACATTTTATTTTCCATAAATTGTTCATGTTCTTTTATTAAACGTTGTATATTTTCTGGATTAGAATAATCTACATTGTTATCTCATTTAAAATTTTCCATTTTAAACTCCTTATTTAATAATAATTATTCCTATTATTAGGCAAATAGTCACGCCATGTTTCATGTTAATTATATCATTTTTATCCTTTAAAATAAATGAAAAAAACCTATATTTATTATAGGTTTCTAATCATTATTTTCTATTTTTCTAGGTTCACAAATATTAATAATTATATTACTTTGAGTAGTATTATCTTCTTCATTAATATCAAATTCATTTGGATAACTAACTTGTCAATGTTTATAAATTATTTCTGGTTTTACTAATGATTTTTCTAACATATGAGTTGAAATTATTGCTCTTGCATTATCATAATCTTTAATAAATTTTTTACGTCATGGATTGCTTCTACGTCGGCAATCATAAACAAATTTTCTATCAATTCCAAGTGCATTATTTAATCCTTGTGGAGTTAATATAACCTTTTTAGTTCTTAAATAATTATCAATTTGAATTTTATAATTAACACTTAATTTTTCACCATATTTTTTTTCTTTTTCTGACATATTATCACCTATATTCAATAATTTATATACTAATTATAACATTTTCATAAAATCATATTTCACCACTTTAATAATAATTATTACTATAATCAATTCATAAATTAAGAAGGAGATTAATATTATGAATTTTCTTAGTAATGAACTTAATTATGATGAACTTGATAATCAAATTAAAAATAATGGTTTAAATTATTTAATAAATCTATTAAAAGCATATGATGATTTTTGGCATCAAAATATATATGATAAAACTAAATATAAATATGTTAAAACTGCTCCAAGAAGTCCAAATACTCAATATGGTAAAATAAATGATTTTTATCGTAGATGTTATTTAATATTAGAAACTAATGAATATGATTATCCTTTAGATGATTATATAAAAATTAAGAAAAGAAAAAGAACACTTACAAGTTTAGAACATACAATAATAAGAAATTCAGGTAATGGTAAAAGACAAAGTGATGTACAAGATACTATAAAAAATAGTAATTTTTCAAAAACATATATGACTAATGTAATGAAAAATGCAGTAATAGGTATTGAAGAAATAAAAGAGAAAAAATTAGTTTTACCAAATGAAAAATTATTTATAAATATGGATGATTGTTTTATTTCTTCATTATTTAATAATAAAAAACAAAAAAATAGTATTCGTACAATTAGTGCAAATAAAGGTAAAGATTTAGATAAATCTACTAAAAGTAGAAATGTTTTAAAAGATAAAAAAATTACTTATATGAAAACTAAAAATGGTCAAAGAATTAAAAAACAAGAATTTATTAATAAAATTTATGAATTTCTTGATTTACAATATATTTATAATAAAAATAGTTTAGTATTTATTGGTGATGGTGCGCCTTGAATTAAAACTACTGCTAAAAATGAAAATATTCCTTATGTAATTGATAGACATCATGCATTTAAAGCACTTAAAAAAGGATTTATTTTTAATAGAAAAGTAGATAATAAAAAAATAACAAATGCATATAATTTATTTATTAATGGTGAATATTATCAATTATTAGATTTTTTAAAAGAAAATAATGTAAATGAAGAAATATATAAATATTTTAAAAATAATAAAGATGGTGTTATAAATCAAAAAGAAAATTGAAATCAAGGAGTTTGTGCTGAAAGTGATGTATCACATTTAGTTAAATCTTTAAAAGGTTATGGTCCTAAAATTTTTAATGATAAAGTACTTGATAATATGCTTATAATTAATTCAGCAAGAATTAATAAATTAAATCTTTTACTTTAAATTTTTAAAATTTAATATTTCTAAACCTAAATAGTTAGGAATTTTTGATATTTATAATTGTAAAATAATAACTTAAAACACTTGATTATAAATGTAAAAAGGTATATAATATAACCAGCAATTAATAATTTAAAGTTGTCTTTTATTTAAAGAAAATTAAATTATAACTATTAACTTTACTCACCCCACAATTAGTTTGTTGCTGGTTTTCTCATAAACTCCAACAATCAAAGTTTTAAAAAACAAGGATCTTCCTTGTTTTTTAAAACCTAAATGTGAAAGATACATTTCATCCATCTGTGCTGTGCCATCAACAATGAAACCTGCATCTTGATTTCCAATTCTAGTCCTGATTTCATGACACATTCTTCAAGCTGTTTTATAGGTCACACCCAATTCCCTTGCAACATCGGTTGCTGGTATGCCGTGCTTTGTGTTTATTCATCTAAAGATGAGATAAAACCAAGATGTCATTTGGGTCTGTGACTTATAAAAAATTGTTCCATAAAGAATACTAAATGTTCGGTTACAGTTCAAACATCGTATTCTTCTCAAATCAGAAGCATTCAAACTAGAAGAAGCACACCTGATGCATTTCATTATTTTCAACTTCGCTATATATTTCAAACAATCGTTTTCAGTTTGAAATATGCTATTGAATTCATTTCAATTCATTTTTTACTCCACACTAGTACATGCAGGGATAATTGCCTAAATTTAAATTTGATAATTTTGTAAAATTAAACACTTATAATTTTAATTTATATCAGATACTATTATTAAGTTTTAATACCTAAAATAAGTTATAATATAAATAAAAAATAAGGGGTGTTAGATATATGGAAGAAAAAAAAGATGACTTAAAAAATACTCCATTGTCAAATGTTGATAATAGTATTATCAAACCAAATAATGATAATCCATCATTTAAAGATATTGAAGAACAACGTTTTACTACTTATAATCCGTTATTAAGTGATAGTATTAAATTTAAAAGAATGTATTGAAGTTCAAAAATGGAAAATATTGCTCGTATTTTGTTACTTACAGTTTCTTGTTTTCATTTAATTTTTTCTTATTTTTTAGCTAACAATTTGGTTAATCAAATTTTGAGTAATAAAGGTAGTAACATGAACCCAACTTATATAATTTATATATTTTTAATTATAACTCTGGGATTTAATTTTATATTTTATTTACCAGTAGCGATTGGTCGCACTGCTAGTGCTATGTTTGGATGATCAATTGTTTATATTATTTTAGCAATTGCTTATTTTATAGTTTTAGAAGTATTTTGTACAATTTTGTTATTGGTTAATGGATTAGTAAATGAAACCGTTTCTGCAGAAGTTCCAATATTTATGATTATTGTTTTACTAATAACTGTTTTATGATTAATTGCTGCTTGTTTATTAATTGTTAAAAGTGATGATGTAAGAAGAGAATTAAGTGTCGAATAAATAATAAGTAAAGGAGAATATAAATGAGTACAGATAGTTTACTTTCTAAGCGAATTGAACAATTAATTAAAGTAATTAGCGCTGATGTTTATGAAAAAGAAACTGTTTTTAAACTTGCTATTTTGGCGTTATTATCAGGAGAATCAATATTTTTATTAGGATTACCAGGAATTGCTAAATCATTAATTTCACGACGAATTAAATATGCGCTCCATGATGGGCGAAATTTTGAATATTTAATGAATCGTTTTTCTACTCCAGAAGAAATTTTTGGACCAATCTCAATCAAAGATTTATTAAAAGGTAACTATGTAAGAATTATTGATCAATATTTGCCTGCTGTTGATATTGCTTTTTTGGATGAAATTTGAAAAGCAGGCCCTTCAATTCAAAATACATTACTAACTATTATTAATGAAAAAATCTTTCGTAATGGTGGTGTTGATATCAAAGTACCATTAAAACTATTAATTTCAGCTTCTAATGAGTTACCAGAAAGTGGTAAAGGTTTAGAAGCTTTATTTGATCGTTTTATTATTAGAATGATAGTTTATGGTTTAACTAATGAAGAAAATTTTAATGATATGTTAGAAAGTATTACTAGTTTAGAAGTAAAAGTTCCACTTGAATTACAAATTAAAACTTCTGAATATGAAAAGTGATTAAAAGAATTGGAAACTACTGTTACTTTAAGCAAAGAAACATTAAATTTTATTTCTCGTTTTCGTAAAATTTTAACAGAAGCAACTAATGGTAAAGCTTACATTTCCGATCGAAGATGAAAAAAAATTGCTAAATTAATAAAAGCTTCAGCTTATTATAATGGTAGAACAACTACTGATAAGCCTGATTTATTGATTATTCCTTACTGTATTTGAGATAATGAAGATCAAGAAAAAGAGTATACAAAACTTTTCAATGAAGCATATTGTGAAGATTTAACTTACACATTGAAACAAAATCAGATTGAACTGGAAAGTGAGTTGGAAACATTAAGTAATAATGCCGAAAACATTAAAGATAGTCAAAATCAACCATCTATTTACTCCAATCCATTTTCTAAACAAATTAAAGGCATATATTATCGTTTATTATGACATAGTGATGAGTTTCCAATTTGTTTTATTAGTAGAAAGGATTTTCAGTTATTATTACGACGTAATAAAAAGAGTCATAATATTCAATTATTTTATGGTAAAAGTTTAAGTAAAATGGAAGGTAATCAGAAGTTTGAGTTACAATTAAAGAATTCTAGTGAATTAATAAATATTACAAATAATTCTATAATTCAAGTTGAATTAACTAATACTGATAGTAAATCACAATTTGGAAATATTAATAGTCAAATTAAAGATTTAAAGCAACAAATTAATGAATTAAAAGTACATTTTGAACAAGAATATCATCGTTTAAGTAAAACCGATTCTATATTTTTTGATGAACAATTTAAATCACTATTAGAAATGGCATTTTTTGATAAAATTTCGCAAATACCAAAAGCAGAAACTGAAACGACTCTTTCATCAGAATCACTAACTGAAGATTCACCAATAACTATTCCAAATGTTAATGATACTAATAATAATTATGATATTAATTAAGATAGGTGATTATTATGGAACAATTAATTGAATCCCATGTTTCACAAATTTTAGAAACTAAATTGAAAAAAATGTCTTTTTCAGAAACAAATTTAAGTAGTTTTACTTGATTTAAAAAAAAATTTGCTTGATTAGCTCCAGAATTTGATCAACAAATTAGTCATTTTTATTTAAATGAAGTTTTAGAAAAAAGTAAAAATATTGTTATTAGTCCCATCATTAAAAGAGAATTACGATTATATTTCTGAGTTATGATTAATGGTATTGATAGATTAAAAAATAATTGACAAGAAATTTACAATAGGGCAAAAATTCTTGATTCACCAATGATTAATTATTTTTATTATTTTCAAGAAAAATTTAAGGATCGTAAACTTAATAGTAAATTAACTTTTGATAATTTTATAAGACATTGAGAAAGTTTAATTGTTCAAAGAATTGTAAATTATAAATTATTTGAAACTATGCAAATGCGTCAAAAATATTTAACAATGTGAAGTAATAATATTAAAATTATTAATGAAGTAAGACATATTGTTGGTTTTGCTTGAAATTTTTTTGGACGATTTTGAGAAGGAGATTTAAATGATTTTAAAAAAATTAATTTAAATACTATTATACAATATGGTGAAATTTTAAATAAGAATCCAGCTATTATTGAAATTGCTAGACTACTTGGTCGTTGAAAAGGAATTTCGGGTTTAACAGAAAAGCAGGTTCATCAAAAAGTACAAATTGAATATCAATTAAAGCCATTAGGAAAATGGCCTGAAGAAATAGTAGGAATTACCGAGGGTAAAGATTTAGAACATTTATTACCATTAGAATTAGTTAATCTTGCTATTCCAGAGTTAAATGCTATTTTTTATAAAAAATTTGTTGAAGAAAAGTTAGCAATTACAGAGTTTGAATCAACGGATTTAGTTGCCACTGAACATCTTGTTGAAGAAGTTGTAGAAGTACCAATTCCCGAAAGTGAAGGCCCTTTTATCTTATGCATTGATACATCTAAATCGATGAGTCATAGTCCAGAAATTATTGCAAAATCAATTGCGCTTGCTATTAGTAAAATTGCTTTACAAGAAAAAAGACCATGCTATATGATCAATTTTTCTGGTAAATTTGAAACTTATGATTTATCTAATTTAGTTTCATCAATTCCCAATCTAATTCATTTTTTAGGTCATAGTTTTAAAGGACATACTAATATTAATCCAGCTATTAGTCATGCTTTAACAATTATGCAATCTAAAACATATCATAATGCAGACTTATTGGTAGTTTCTGATTTTTTATCTGCTAATATTACTAAAAATAATATTAATTTAATGTTGCAACTAAAAGCAAAAGCTAATCGCTTTCATGCTATTAATATTGCTTCTTCAACATTGTCTAATAATTTTAAAAAATATTTTACTAATTATTGACATTATGATCCTCGCGATCCATTTGCTGCGCGAAAAATTGCGTTAAATTTAGCTAAAACTAAAAATAAATCTTAATCTTAATTTTGATAGTTATTTTTTGCTTTAATAATGATAAAATATTATTAGAGTGAAAAAGTAAACTGATAATGAGAGATGGATAATATGAAAAAAAATAATTTAATTTTAAGCAAAATATTAGTTATTATTAGTGTTTTAACAGTAACAATTAGTTTATCAATTTTTCCATTATTTAATTGAGGTGTTCCATTAAAAAACAATATTGCTATTATTATTACTTTAATCGTTAATAAAGAACCAATTACTAGTAGTTTTTATAAACAATTAATGACTAGTGATAGTATAGTTTCTTTATATACTTTTGGAACATTATTGATTTTTAATTTAACTTATTTAATACCATTAATTTTTATTAAAAAAACTTTTTCAAGATCAGTTTTTGCTATACACATGTTATTAATAACCTTAGTATTGATACTTTTTGTATTAGTACTTTTTAATTACTTTAATATTAGAAATTTTCAAACTATTCCTTTTAAAGATTTATGAACAATTCCTTGAGCAGGTATTGGTTTAAGTTTACTTACTATTTTTTGATATGGCTTAAAAAATTTATGAGTTAATCCTCCACAGTTATCAAAAAAAAGTAATGATTATAGTAAAAACAAACAAGAAGAAATTAAAAGTGATGATTTACCATCATATGAAGATTTACAATTAAAATTAAAAATGTTAAAAAAACAATTAAAAGAAGTTAGAAATATTAAAGGTAAGAAATAATAAAAGTTATTTTAGATTTTTAATTAGATCATTAGCAAACTTTGTTTTTTGATATTTGTTGTTGGTTGATTACTATAGTTAGGTGAATTTATTTCATTTTTACTTGAGTTTAAAATTCATGATTGCAAATATTCTTTCACTTCTAGATTCACTTTATTTATTGATTCTCAAAAATTATCTATACATTCAATTTTGGCACCATTTTCTATTAGAAACTTAACTCCCTCTATATTATTATTATTATTAGCAATTAGAATTAAGGCAGTTTTACCAGTTTGATTTGTATGATTAATATCAGCGTTATTTTCTACTAAAAATTTAATAACATCTAAGTGATTATTTTGAGCAGCTCGTGTTAAAGCACTTTCTTTATTATAATTAATTATATGGTTAACATCGGCATCATTTTCAACTAAAAATTTAATTATATTTAAATATCCTTTTTTGGCGGCTTTTGTTAAAGCACTATTACCACTACCAATTTTTATATTTTTTTGAAAATAATTTTCTTTGATTCTATAAGTATAAGTAAAAATATCTGAATTTGTATAGTTGACATTAGCATTATTTAGTAATAAAAGTTTAATTTTTTTTAAATCATTTTCTTTTACTGCATTCATTAATTGTTTATTTTTTTCTCTTTCTCTTGCTTGTGGTGAACATCATTTCAAAAATTTAATTACATCTAAATGACCATTTTCAATAGCTCGATCTAAAGCGGTTTCACCACGTAAATTTATTTGATTAACATCGGCATCGTTTTCAACTAAAAATTTAACTATATTTAAATACCCTTTTTTGGCGGCTTTCATTAATGGAGTATTACCACTAGTATTTTTATCTGGATAAGAAGTCACTTTACCGGTAAGTTTTTTACAAATGGAATATTTAAAGTTTCTATAATTGACATCAGCGCCATTTTTTACTAATTTCATAGTTTTTTTAAAATTACCTTCTTCAATAGCAATCATTAATTTCTCATTTTTAGTCATATCTTTTAATGCTCCTTTTCTTTTAACAATTTAATAAAAATCCTAATATAGAAAATATCTATACTAGGAATAAACAATTATTAAATTAATAAAATTATAATTTATTTTTTTAATCTATCAATTAATATGCTTTTTTGTATTTTTAAGGTTTTGAATATTTAATTAAAAATAATTTAAAGAATGTAAGTAAATGATTATAAAATAAGTGTTTTGTATAGTTTGATTTAATTATTATTTTATAGTAGTGTATTATCAATAGTAATTATAATATTTGCAAAATTAGCCTTTTAATAGATTTATTTATTAATAAGGTTTTTTAATATTATAATTTATATTTTAAATTAACATTATTATGAGGAGAAATTTTAATGCCAAGATTAGAACATTTAGAAAAAGAAAGAATAAACAAATTTCTTATTTTACTAAAAAATAGTGATGAAATAAAAATTTTTTTTAATGATTATAAAGAAGTCATATTAAATGGTGAATGTCAATATATGAATTTTTTTTATGATGGAATGGCAACCTTTTTTAGGACTATTTTTTGGTAGACATTTGTTTTTGATAATTAACTGGAGTTAGGTAGTTTAAAGTGCTATGAATTCGTATGTTGTTATATCAATTGATATAATAGACTTGGTGCAAAACCTTTAATTTTAACAATTTAACGATTATTATTAATATTAAAGGTGATAGTTATTATGTTGAAAAAATATAAAGATGATCCAGAATTTTATAGTTTAGTCGGCATAAAGCCACAAACATTTTATAAAATGCTTGAAATTTTAAAAATTGCTGAGTCTAAACAAAAATATTATGGTGGTAGAAAAAATAAAATTGTAATTGAAGAGCGTTTATTAATGACTTTAGAATATTGAAAAGACTATAGTAGTTATAGAGTTATTGCAAAAAGATATAATATTAGTCATACTAGTTGCATTCGTAATATTTTTTGAATTGAAAATATTTTAATAAAAAGCGGAATTTTTAATTTACCTGGAAAAAAAGATTTAACAAAAAATAAAGGTACTAATAATAATTTGTTAGCTATTGATGCTACTGAAACTCCAATTGAAAGAATTAAAAAAAACTAAAATTACTTTTTTCAGGTAAAAATAAACATCATTCTCTCAAATCCCAAATAATTATTGATATTTCCAATGGAAAAATTATTTCAACTGATTTTTGTTTTGGAAGCATTCATGATTTTAAATTGCTTCTAAAATCTAAAACTTTTATTCATCCAGAAAAAAAGTTTTTGTTGATTCAGGTTATCAAGGTATACAAAATATTCATAAAAATACATTTTTGCCATTTAAAAAAAGTAAATACAATCAATTAACACCAATTCAAAAAGAATACAATAAAACTTTAAGTAAAATTAGAATTAAAATTGAACACGTATTTGCTAAACTAAAACGTTTTAAAATTTTAAGTTTAAAATATCGCAATAAAATACGAAGATTTGCATTAAGATTTAATTTAATAGCAGGAATATATAATTTTGAATTACCTTAGTTTTGCACCAAGTCTAATCAAATAATTCTAATTTTAATTGGATTAATGATCTAAAATTTTTATCATTAATAAATTCTGTTTTGAAAGTTTTAAAAGTTGCTTCAGCAACAGCATTGTCATAAGGACATCCTTTTTTGCTTAAAGAGCGAGTAATATTGAATGCTAGTAAAAGTTTATCAACAATTTTATTATTAAATTCATTACCTCGATCGCTATGAAATATTTGAATATCTTTTAAACAGCGATTTGATTGCATAAATGCTTCATATACTAATGATGCATCTTTTTTAGTGCCTACACTATGTCCAATAATTTCGCGGTTAAATAGGTCTATTAATAAACAAATATAGTTTCACTTACCATTTACTTGAACATAAGTTAAACCACTAACAATAACTTCGTTTTTAATCCTATTCTTAAAGTTTCTATTAACAAGATTAGTTATTTGACTATCATTGACTTTATTATGATGATTTTTGTGTCTTAATTTAGTGTATTTTGATATTAAATTATGTTTATTCATAATTTCTTTAATTTTTCGTCTTGATAAATAAATTTCTTGGTTTTCTAATATGACTTTTAATCTTCTTGTGCCATAAATTTCTTTATTTTCTTTAAAAGCACTAATAACAGCTTCATCATACATATTATTTTGATTTTTTTCTTTTTTCTTGAAATTAAAATAATATGTTGATTTAGAGAGCTTTAAAAAACGACACATTGTACGAATTTTATATTTACATTTATTATTGATAATAATCTCTATTTTCTGCCTATTATTAGTGCTGCTTGCTTTAAAATATCATTTTCCATTCGTAACTGTTTTAATTCTTTTCTTAATTTAATTAATTCATTTTCTTCAACAGAACGATTATCTTTAGATTTAAAACTACCTGAATTAGTAAATTGCTTAATTCAATTATAAGTAGCTGCTCTTGTAACATTGTACTCTTTAGCAAGACAAGACACTGACTTACCACTTTGATATAAAGCTACTATTTGTTTCTTAAATTCGTCGGTATATGAGTTAATATTGGCCATAATTATAGTTCCTTTCTTTTAACTAATTTGTTCACTTGTCTACGTAATTAGTGTCCAACAAAGTGTAACCTATCCATGATTTAGATGAATTTTTAAAAAATAAAGAAAAAATTAGAGAACAATTAAAAGCAGAAACAGTTCCTGATAATAAAAAAATAAAAAAAATCTTTAATTGTAAAATTAAAAAGGACACTTATATAAAAATTAAATTGTGTTAGTTCTATAATAGACTTGGTGCAAAACCTTTAATTTTAACAATTTAACGATTATTATTAAGGCTTTTCTCCCTTTATGTACTATTTTTAAATTTTATCACATAAATGCTGAGAAAAGCCTATCTACGGACTTCTCCCCACATTTTTAAATCAAACATAACATTACAGTTTCAAAACTAGGTATATTGTTGAATTTATATGCCGATTCTTTTGCGTATAAATGAACATGATGTTTTTCAACTTTGATATGTGTTTTAAATGTTCGTCTGATGTGCTTTCATGCCGATTCAATCTGGTTTATGTTTACACCAGTTTTTGAAACATAGCCATCTTGATGGTTAACTGTTTCATGCTTAGTGAAAACTGATTTAAAATGGCGATATCCTTTTCAAGAATCAGTATGTACATCACACTTTGAAGAAATGTGGTTTCTTGTAAATTGCAAAAGATTTTTTTGATTTGCATTTTTCAACACTTTCACAATTAAATTATTGGTTGTTTTTTCATAAATCCCAACAATCAAAGTTTTATTTTTTAAGGATCTTCCTTGTTTTTTAAAACCCATATGTGAAAGATACATTTCATCCGTTTGCACTATGCCCTCAACAATGAATTGAGGTTCTTGTTTTGCAATTGCACTTCGGATGTTATGACCCATTCTTCAAGCAGTTTTCAAAGTTACTCCCAATTCTTTTGCAACATCAGTTGATGGAATTCCATGTTTGGTGTTTATTCATCTAAAGATGAGATAAAACCAAGATGTCAAAGGTGTTTGTGACTTGTAAAAAAAATGGTGTCATGAAGAATATTAAATGTTTGATGACATTTCAAACATCTTATTCTTCTTAAATCAGAAGTATTCAAATTTGTTCAAGAACACCTCATACATTTGTTTTCCTTCAAACTTGCTATATATTTCAAACAATCTTTTTCTGTTTGAAATATATTGTTGAACTCATTCAATTTCATTGTTTCCTCCACAAGTACATGTGGGGAGAAGTCCGATTATTAATATTAAAGGTGATGGTTATTATGTTGAAAAAATATAAAGATGATCAAGAATTTTATAGTTTAGTCGGCATAAAGCCACAAACATTTTATAAAATGCTTGAAATTTTAAAAATTGCTGAGTCTAAACAAAAATATTATGGTGGTAGAAAAAATAAAATTGTAATTGAAGAGCGTTTATTAATGACTTTAGAATATTGAAAAGACTATAGTAGTTATAGAGTTATTGCAAAAAGATATAATATTAGTCATACTAGTTGCATTCGTAATATTTTTTGAATTGAAAATATTTTAACAAAAAGCGGAATTTTTAATTTACCTGGAAAAAAAGATTTAACAAAAAATAAAGGTACTAATAATAATTTGTTAGCTATTGATGCTACTGAAACTCCAATTGAAAGAATTAAAAAAAACTAAAATTAATTTTTTCAGGTAAAAAGAAACATCATTCTCTCAAATCCCAAATTATTATTGATATTTCCAATGGAAAAATTATTTCAACTGCTTTTTGTTTTGGAAGCATTCATGATTTTAAATTGCTTCTAAAATCTAAAACTTTTATTCATCCAGAAAAACAAGTTTTTGTTGATTCAGGTTATCAAGGTATACAAAATATTCATAAAAATACATTTTTGCCATTTAAAAAAAGTAAATACAATCAATTAACACCAATTCAAAAAGAATACAATAAAACTTTAAGTAAAATTAGAATTAAAATTGAACACGTATTTGCTAAACTAAAACGTTTTAAAATTTTAAGTTTAAAATATCGCAATAAAATACGAAGATTTGCATTAAGATTTAATTTAATAGCAGGAATATATAATTTTGAATTACCTTAGTTTTGCACCAAGTCTATTAAAAAAATTAACCAAAATTGATTACAAAAAAAATGACATTGAGCCAGAAAAACTCACAATTTCAAAAGGTATCGGTTTAAAATTTTTCGAAGAAAACTGAGAAACAATTTACAAATACGATTACATTCCTACCGAAGACAGAAACTTCAAACCTCCCAAATATTATGACAGAAAACTAAAAGAAATCAATCCAGAACTATTAGAAGAAATAAAAAAACATAGAAGAGAAATATTTACACAAAATATAGAAAATGAAATAAATTCTCAACCAACACTACTAACAGAAATCACGGGAAATAAACAAAGACGTCTTCATAAAAACTTAAAAAAATTTCTCAACCATTGAGAAACAAAAACTAAATATTTGAAACTAAATATAATTCTGCTAAGATTAAAATCAGAAAATAAAATATCGCATTATGGATGAAGCCGTCGAAAACTCGAACCATAATGCATTAATCATTATATATAATTATTATGATTAATAAAAGACAAGTGCTTCCCAACACTTGTCTTTTTTATTTTATACTATTGAAAGTAGGTGAAACAATGAGACGCAAACACATTAAAATGACTAGAAAACACAGAAGACACTTTAAAAACACCGCAACAAGAACAAGAATAGCAAATACAAGACCAACACTAAAACGCGGAGGTCATAGAGCATAATGCAAGACTACCAAAAAACAAATATAAACATAGAATGATTTAATAATCCAAAACAAGAAATAATAACAATCAAATGTAAAACAATATCACTACTAACAAAAAATGAAGACATAATCTGTTACCTACTAACACTAAATTTATATCCAAAATTCCAACCAAATAAAACACACTACAGTTATATATTAGAAAATAGACAAACAGGATATCTAATAATTTGTGGTAACAACTATGAAACAATTGGTCACACACAATTCAAATTCATAAAAGGAGAATAAAAATGCAATGAAAAGAAATTCTACAAATCATCATCACTATCGCAAGCACCGTATCTGCAGTTGCAAGCACAATATTACACAAACATTTCACAAAATCAAAAGACGAAAAAAACATTAAAAAACTAAACAAAATCAATAAAAAACAATCAAAATTAGAAAACAAATTAAATAAAATTAAGGAGTTAAAATAATGAAATTCCACACTCAATATAATAACAAAAGAACACCAACTAACGCAGGTAAAGAAGAATTTGAAGCATACCAAAGAATACAAAACAAACACACAAAAGAATGAACACTAAAAGCAATAGGAAAAAGAAATATATATAACGAAATACAAGAAACAGGTATAGGAACAAGTTTAAAAGAAATGATAACAAAATACCAAAACGATGAAATAGAACAACTAGGAAATAATCAAAACAATTACATAGATACAACAACAATACCTGAAAACAAAATAGACTTTGAAGAACACATAAAAAACCTTGAACAACAAATAAATGAAACTAAAAACAAAATTAAAGAACAAGAAATAATAACAAAACAAATCTACGAAAAAGCACAAAAGGAGCAAACGGAAAATGAGAAAAAATAAATTAGTATATAGTTTTGAAAACACAATAGGTTCTCATCCTAAACACTCAAAATTTTTCAGAAATCACGAACATAAAACAACAATGAATGCAAGTGATTTAATACCAATATTTATAGACGAAGTATTACCCGGGGACACATTCAAACTAACAACAAAAGCAGTTATTAGACAAACAACTTTAATAAAACCAGTAATGGATAACTCATATATCGACATCTCATACTACTTCATTCCAAACCGTCTAGTTATGGACTACTGAAAAAAATTCATGGGTGAAAATACAGACGGAGCATGAGCAGTACAAACAAAACCGACAATACCACAAATAACAGCACCAACAGGTGGATGAGAAATCGGAACAATAGCAGACTATATGGGAATACCAACAGGAATATCAAATCTATCAGTATCAGCATTACCATTTAGAGCATACGCATTAATATATAACGAATGATACAGAGACCAAAATCTACAACAAGAAGCACACTTAGATAAAGGTAATGCAACTAAAACAGGAACAAATGGTAAAAACTACATAACAGACTTAGAATGCGGAGGAATGCCAGCAAAAGCCGGTAAATACCATGACTACTTTACAAGCGCATTACCAGCACCACAAAAAGGACAACCAATAACAATACCAATAGGACAACTTGCACCTATCCAAACGGGTGACGCATATGAAATTAAAAATAAACAACCAATGACATTCAAACCAACAAACACAACATTAGCAGACGGAAATATAAATTTAGGAGCTAACGTTAAAAACAATATTGCAACAACAAGAGCAAACGGAACAAGTGGAACAATAAGTACAGCAGAACTTGCACCAAACAACCTATACGCAGATTTAAGACAAGCAACATCAATTACTATAAACGAACTAAGAGAAGCCATAACAATGCAACAATTATTAGAACTAGACGCACGTGGTGGAACAAGATACATTGAAATGCTTAAATCACACTTTGGAGTAAACAGTGGTGACGCAAGACAACAAAGACCAGAATACTTAGGTGGAATACATCAACCTTTAACAGTACAACAAGTACCACAAACAAACTCAACAGACGCAACAACACCGCAAGCCAATCTAGCAGCATTCGGACACAGTGGCTTAGAAAACCGTTCATTCAAAAAATCATTCACAGAACACGGTCATATCATTGGAATAGCCACAATAAGATATAATCATACATATCAACAAGGTTTAGAAAAAATGTGAAGTAGAAAAGACAGAGAAGACTTCTATGACCCAATTTTCGCAAACATTGGAGAACAACCAATATTAAATAAAGAAATCTTTGCCCAAGGAACAGACAAAGATTCAGAAACTTTTGGATATCAAGAACCATGAGCAGAATATAGATATAAACCAAACAGAGTTAGTGGAAAATTCAGAAGCAAAGCGAAAGACCCACTAGACATCTGACACTATGGAGATTTCTATAAAGAATTACCTAAATTAAGTGCAGAATGAATTCAAGAAGACCAAAGTAATATAGACCGAACATTAGCAATCAAATCCACAGGAGAAAACGCCGAACCACAATATCAATGCGACTTTTTCTTCAAAAACGAAATTGAAAGACCAATGCCTACATATAGTATACCGGGTTTACACAAAATCTAGAAAGAAGATAAATATGGCATTAATAATAATATTATCAACACTATCAATACCAACAATAGTAGGATTACTAATAGCAATACTAGTAGTCCTACTAAAAATAAAAAATATCTTAAAAAACAAAGGAGATAAATAAAATGGGATTCGGACAATTTTTTGACGACGTAGGCAACTTTTTCGGAGATATAACAGGAACAGGTAACAGTTCAGCGCGAGTACAAAATCAAACAAACAGAGACTTTGAAGAACGTATGTCTAACACGGCCATACAGCGACGCATGGCAGACATGAAAGCCGCCGTAATAAATCCTATACTCGCCGCAGGCGACGGCGCGAGTACGCCTGCGGGAAATGCTGGCGCTGGTGGTCAAGGAGCCGGCGCATTCATTCACCAAACAGGAAACGCAATAGGACACACAGCAAAAACATTAGGAAAATACTTCTCACATCCATACGGAAACGCAGCCAAACAAATAGAACAAAACTATAGAAAAAAAGTATTACAAAATATCATAACTAACGCCGCAAAAGCGCTAGCTTAAACAATAAAAAAAATACCAAAAAAAATAACCTTGAATTTCAAGGTTAAAAAACAAATCTTGTCGTCGATGGGGCATATTATATCAAGTAGTAATATGCCCCATACCCCTAATCAATAGAAAGGTGTTAAAAAAAATGTCATGTTAAAAACCAATTATAACAAATGGATTTAATAAAAATGTACCTATATCCATGAAAAAAATAACAACACTTAAACAATATCAATATCTCATAAATTATGACTGAAAAAATCAAGCAATGTTACCATGTAGAAAATGTATAGGATGTAAAACAGACCACGCAAAAGAATGAGCATTAAGAGCAAAATTAAAAAACAAAAATTCACCTAACAATTTTTTCATAACATTAACATATAAAGACGAATACATACCTAAAAACAAATTCAACAAAAACACACTAAAATCAGAAGACTTAAAAAGATTTATAAAATCTTTTAGAAAACATTTCGAAAGACAAAATCATATAGGAATAAAATACATTGCTTCAAGTGAATACGGAACTAAAACAAAAAGACCACATTATCACATTTGTTTCTTTAATCTATCATTAACAAATACAGAATATTTAAAAAAGAAAAAAGGAAACAACTACTACATATCAAAAACAGTTGACAAAATATGAAATAAAGGAATGCATGTAATAGGCAAAACAACATACGAAAGTGTAGGATACACAGCAAGATATACATTAGACTTGGTGCAAAACCTTTAATTTTAAAAATTTAACGATTATTATTAATACCTGAGTTGTAAATATAAATGGGACAGTTTTTTAAAATAATTGTATTAAATCTATTGGTCTTTTATAAGAGAGCGATTTTCTGGGTGTAGAATTAATTTGAAATGCTATAAAATTTAAATCTTTTTGTTTATATGAAGATAGATCTGTAGATTTTGGTAAATATCTTCTTAAAATACCATTATTATTTTCATTTAAACCCCTTTGGCAAGGTTTACCAGGATCTGCAAAATAAATTTTGACATTACAAATTTTTTCGATTAATCTTCATTTACTAAATTCTTTACCACGATCAAAAGTAATGGTTTTAACTGTTCCTTTTTGTAACTTTGAAATAAATTTTATTATACTTTTCGTAATATTTTCTGATTTATGATTTTTAGTTACTAAAGGAATTGTGGTTTTTGATCATATATCAGCCAAAGTAATAATAGAACTTTTATGATCTTTGCCAATGATAGTATCACCTTCTAAATGACCAAATTCTTGTATATTTTTAATATTAGGAATGATTAAATTTCTTTCATGAATAGACTTACAATTATTAATTTTGCCCCTAGTTTCTTTTTGTTTGTGAGATTTATTTTTGCCTTTTCTCAATAAGTTATTTTCATCAAAACCCATTCGATTTGTTTTAAACATGTTATATAAAGTTTTTGTTGAAATACTTTTTATTTTATTTTCCTTTAAAAAGTTAGCAATTATATCAAGAGCATACTTTTTAGTAATTAACAAATGATTAATACTATTAATTTCTGTTAAAGTTAAAATTATTAATTTTCTGCCTGCGTTTTGTTTATTTTTTTGAAATTGATTCAATATTTCTAATGGCAATAAGTTTTTATTTAATAATCTACAAACTCTATGTACGGTTGATTTACTATAATCAACAATTTTTGCTATTTTACGAATCGAAAATCCATAATTTTTATATTCTTTTATTGCTATTATTGATTCAATACTCAGATACTTATACATTGCGCTAATTCCTTTCTTTTCTTAATTATAGAACTAACACAATTTAATTTTTATATAAGTGTCCTTTTTAATTTTACAATTAAAGATATTAAAGGTGATAGTTATTATGTTGAAAAAATATAAAGATGATCAAGAATTTTATAGTTTAGTCGGCATAAAGCCACAAACATTTTATAAAATGCTTGAAATTTTAAAAATTGCTGAGTCTAAACAAAAATATTATGGTGGTAGAAAAAATAAAATTGTAATTGAAGAGCGTTTATTAATGACTTTAGAATATTGAAAAGACTATAGTAGTTATAGAGTTATTGCAAAAAGATATAATATTAGTCATACTAGTTGCATTCGTAATATTTTTTGAATTGAAAATATTTTAATAAAAAGCGTAATTTTTAATTTACCTGGAAAAAAAGATTTAACAAAAAATAAAGGTACTAATAATAATTTGTTAGCTATTGATGCTACTGAAAATCCAATTGAAAGAATTAAAAAAAACTAAAATTACTTTTTTCAGGTAAAAAGAAACATCATTCTCTCAAATCCCAAATAATTATTGATATTTCCAATGGAAAAATTATTTCAACTGCTTTTTGTTTTGGAAGCATTCATGATTTTAAATTGCTTCTAAAATCTAAAACTTTTATTCATCCAGAAAAACAAGTTTTTGTTGATTCAGGTTATCAAGGTATACAAAATATTCATAAAAATACATTTTTGCCATTTAACAAAAGTAAATACAATCAATTAACACCAATTCAAAAAGAATACAATAAAACTTTAAGTAAAATTAGAATTAAAATTGAACACGTATTTGCTAAACTAAAACGTTTTAAAATTTTAAGTTTAAAATATCGCAATAAAATACGAAGATTTGCATTAAGATTTAATTTAATAGCAGGAATATATAATTTTGAATTACCTTAGTTTTGCACCAAGTCTAATTAAGAAAAGAAAGGAATTAGCGCAATGTATAAGTATCTGAGTATTGAATCAATAATAGCAATAAAAGAATATAAAAATTATGTATTTTCGATTCGTAAAATAGCAAAAATTGTTGATTATAGTAAATCAACTGTACATAGAGTTTGTAGATTATTAAATAAAAACTTATTGCCATTAGAAATATTGAATCAATTTCAAAAAAATAAACAAAACGCAGGCAGAAAATTAATAATTTTAACTTTAACAGAAATTAATAGTATTAATCATTTGTTAATTACTAAAAAGTATGCTCTTGATATAATTGCTAACTTTTTAAAGGAAAATAAAATAAAAAGTATTTCAACAAAAACTTTATATAACATGTTTAAAACAAATCGAATGGGTTTTGATGAAAATAACTTATTGAGAAAAGGCAAAAATAAATCTCACAAACAAAAAGAAACTAGGGGCAAAATTAATAATTGTAAGTCTATTCATGAAAGAAATTTAATCATTCCTAATATTAAAAATATACAAGAATTTGTTAATTTAGAAGGTGATACTATCATTGGCAAAGATAATAAAAGTTCTATTATTAGTTTGGCTGATATATGATCAAAAACCACAATTCCTTTAGTAACTAAAAATCATAAATCAGAAAATATTACGAAAAGTATAATAAAATTTATTTCAAAGTGACAAAAAGGAACAGTTAAAACCATTACTTTTGATCGTGGTAAAGAATTTAGTAAATGAAGATTAATCGAAAAAATTTGTAATGTCAAAATTTATTTTGCAGATCCTGGTAAACCTTGCCAAAGGGGTTTAAATGAAAATAATAATGGTATTTTAAGAAGATATTTACCAAAATCTACAGATCTATCTTCATATAAACAAAAAGATTTAAATTTTATAGCATTTCAAATTAATTCTACACCCAGAAAATCGCTCTCTTATAAAAGACCAATAGATTTAATACAATTATTTTAAAAAACTGTCCCATTTATATTTACAACTCAGGTCGTAATTCGCTAATTAATCGACTTTGAAGTGTCCCAAATAAACGTTCAATTCTACCTTTAGCTTGTGGAATTGAAGTTCTCATTATTTCAACGCCCAAATCATTACAGCATTTTTGGAATTGAGTATAAGTGTCATTTTCTGTGTTTATTTTACCTGAATCAATTTTTTTCTTATATCCAAAAACCGTTCTATTATCAGTATAAAATATTTTTGTTATCCCATAATTAGTTAAAATTTGATAAAAAAACATTATAATAACCATCTAATGTTTCTTGATTATCAAATCATAATCCAACAATACTTCCTGTATCATCATCAATTGCAGCATGTAAAAATGCTTTTGGTTTATCGTTACCAAATCAATGATGATTACTGGCATCCATTTGAATTAATTCACCAAAATTTGTTCTACGATTTCTTGTAGGATGTAAGTTATTTTTCTTATTCTTATGTCTTTTTGGTGAAATTATTTTTTCTTTGATTAATATAGTATAAAGAGTACTATATGAAATTTTGATTTTTTCTTCATTAGACTTGGTGCAAAACTAAGGTAATTCAAAATTATATATTCCTGTTATTAAATGAAATCTTAATGCAAATCTTCGTATTTTATTGCGATATTTTAAACTTAAAATTTTAAAACGTTTTAGTTTAGCAAATACGTGTTCAATTTTAATTCTAATTTTACTTAAAGTTTTATTGTATTCTTTTTGAATTGGTGTTAATTGATTGTATTTACTTTTTTTAAATGGCAAAAATGTATTTTTATGAATATTTTGTATACCTTGATAACCTGAATCAACAAAAACTTGTTTTTCTGGATGAATAAAAGTTTTAGATTTTAGAAGCAATTTAAAATCATGAATGCTTCCAAAACAAAAAGCAGTTGAAATAATTTTTCCATTGGAAATATCAATAATTATTTGGGATTTGAGAGAATGATGTTTCTTTTTACCTGAAAAAAGTAATTTTAGTTTTTTTTAAGGCTTTTATCCCTTTATGTACTATTTTTAAATTTTATCACATAAATGGAGATAAAAGCCTACCTAGGAAATTATCCCCGCATGTATTTAAATCAAACACAAAATTACAGTTTCAAAACTAGGTATGTTATTTAATTTATATGCTGATTCTTTTGCATATAAATGAATATTGTGCTTTGAAACTCTTATGTGTGTTCGGAAAGTTCGTCGTATGTGCTTTCATGCTGATTCAATCTGGTTTGTGTTTACACCTGTTGGTGACACATACCCAACTTCATGATTTACGATTTCATGTTTGGGATAGAAGTTTTTGAAACTTACATATCCCTTCCAAGAATCCGTAAATAGACAGCACTCAGTAAAAATGTGTTTCAATGCAAATCTTAAAAGGTTTTTTTCATCTGCATTTTTCAGCACCTTCACAATTAGTTTGTTGCTGGTTTTCTCATAAACTCCAACAATCAAAGTTTTATTCAACAAGGATCTTCCTTGTTTTTTAAAACCTAAATGCGAAAGATACATTTCATCCATCTGTGCTGTGCCATCAACAATGAAAACTGCATCTTGATTTCCAATTCTAGTCCTGATTTCATGACACATTCTTCAATCTGTTTTATAGGTCACACCCAATTCCCTTGCAACATCGGTTGCTGGTATGCCATGCTTTGTGTTTATTCATCTAAAGATGAGATAAAACCAAGATGTCATTTGGGTCTGTGACTTATAAAAAATGGTTCCATAAAGAATACTAAATGTTTGGTTACAGTTCAAACATCGTATTCTTCTCAAATCAGAAGTATTCAAACTAGAAGAAGCACACCTGATGCATTTCATTATTTTCAACTTCGCTATATATTTCAAACAATCGTTTTCAGTTTGAAATATGCTATTGAATTCATTTCAATTCATTTTTTCCTCCACACTAGTACATGTGGGGATAATTTCCTTTTTTAATTCTTTCAATTGGAGTTTCAGTGGCATCAATAGCTAACAAATTATTATTAGTACCTTTATTTTTTGTTAAATCTTTTTTTCAAGGTAAATTAAAAATTCCGCTTTTTATTAAAATATTTTCAATTCAAAAAATATTACGAATGCAACTAGTATGACTAATATTATATCTTTTTGCAATAACTCTATAACTACTATAGTCTTTTCAATATTCTAAAGTCATTAATAAACGCTCTTCAATTACAATTTTATTTTTTCTACCACCATAATATTTTTGTTTAGACTCAGCAATTTTTAAAATTTCAAGCATTTTATAAAATGTTTGTGGCTTTATGCCGACTAAACTATAAAATTCTTGATCATCTTTATATTTTTTCAACATAATAACTATCACCTTTAATATTAATAATAATCGTTAAATTTTTAAAATTAAAGGTTTTGCACCAATTCTAATGTTAAAAATGCACGTTAATTAGCAAAAAAAGGAAAACTAGCTTTTGGTACTATTGATAGTTGATTAATTTATAAAATGACAAATGGTATTGAAAATAATGTTGAAAAAACTAAACATGTTATTGACATTACAAATGCTTCACGAACAATGTTATTCAACATTAATACTAAAAAATGAGATGAAGAATTACTAGAATTATTTAATATTCCTAAAAATATGTTACCAGAAGTAGTTCCCAGTTCAGGTAAAATTGGAACTACTTATAAAGGAATGTTATTCCAAAATGATGAGCAAGAAATTCCTATTACTGCTGCAATTGGTGATCAACAAGCTGCATTATTTGGTCAATTATGTTTAACACCTGGTGAAATCAAAAATACTTATGGTACTGGTTGTTTTATTTTAATGAACATTGGAAATACTCCTCTTTTTTCAAAACAAGGTTTACTAACGACTATTGCTTATCAATTATCAGGCGAAGAACCAGTTTTTGCTTTAGAAGGTTCAGTTTTTATTGCAGGGGCTGCTGTTCAATTTTTACGTGATCAATTACGAATGTTATATCGTTCCGATGAAAGTCTATGATATTCAAAAATTGTTGATCCAAAAGAAGAACAACGTATTTATGTAGTACCTGCTTTTGTTGGTTTGGGTGCCCCTTATTGAGATTCAACAGCACGTGGCGCTATATTTGGTTTAGAACGTGGTACGAAGCGTGAACATATTGTTAAAGGTACCATTGAATCATTAGCTTACCAGTCACAAGATGTTATTCTGGCAATGCAAGCAGATGTTAAATTAAATAAAGATTTAAAAGATTTAAAAATTAAGATTAAAGTTGATGGTGGAGCAAGTAATAATTCATATATTAGACTTGGTGCAAAACCTTTAATTTTAACAATTTAACTATTATTATTAATATTAAAGGTGATAGTTATTATGTTGAAAAAATATAAAGATGATCAAGAATTTTATTTTAATTTTCACAAAAAATCTTGATATTACTTTTAATTTTAAATTAAAAGTAATATTTTTATATCAGGGGTGATTTTTTGTGACTAATAATGAATTAATTGATGTTTTAAAAAACAAAAAAGATGAAGAATTTATAAAAATTATTAGACATTTTAAAAATAGAATTAAACAAATTGAGAAAAAAGAAAAATTAGATGCAATTGATAAAAAATTTAAAGAAAAAGGAATTCAATGTCCAAATTGTAAATCTTATTGATGTGTAAAAAAATGGTTTTAAGAATAATAAGCAAAAATATTTATGTAAAGATTGTAAAAGTAGCTTTGATGCTTTAAGAAATCATTTTTTACATTGAAGTCATTTATCTCATGAACAACGAGATTGAATAATTTGATTGTCATTGTTAGGTCAATCTGCTTATACTATTTCTCAATTTGCTAAAATTTCAAAAACATCAGCATGATTTAATCGTCAAAAATTTATGAAATCATCACAATTAGCAAAAACACAAAAACCATTCACAAAATTAAAAGGTAGAATTGAAATTGATGAAACTTTTATCAAAGAAATTCATAAAGGAAATTTCAAAAATCCAGATGATCCAAGAAAAAAATGAATTGAAGAAAATGCTAAAGATTTAAACTGTTGTATTGAAATGGCAATTTATGAAAATAAAAATATTTATGCTCAAACAACAAATACTAAAAGATTAACAAAAAAATGAGTACAATAAAATTTAACATCTAAGCTTATCGAAGAAAAATCAATTATAGTTTGTGATATGCAAATACTATATGATACAGTAGCTAAACAAACAAAATGTACTCTCAAGAAATTTAAATCAAAAGAAAATAAAGAATTAAATTATAAAAATTTAAGTAATATCAGTAAAATACAATCAAGTTTAAAAGAATTTATTACTCATTATCATGGCATTGGATTTACCAATATTCAAAATTACCTCAATTTATGAAAATTTAAATACCAACATTATAAAATATCACCTTATGCAAAATCTGAAGCATTATATTTCAGTTTGTAAAAAAAATAAATCCCAAAATTAAATAAAATAAAATTTTAGGCCAGGTTGATGATTTTTTTTATTTCATCAAGAGTTTTTTTGAAAATTAAAAGAATTTTATAGTTTAGTCGGCATAAAGCCACAAACGTTTTATAAAATGCTTGAAATTTTAAAAATTGCTGAGTCTAAACAAAAATATTATGGTGGTAGAAAAAATAAAATTGTAATTGAAGAGCGTTTATTAATGACTTTAGAATATTGAAAAGACTATAGTAGTTATAGAGTTATTGCAAAAAGATATAATATTAGTCATACTAGTTGCATTCGTAATATTTTTTGAATTGAAAATATTTTAATAAAAAGCGGAATTTTTAATTTACCTGGAAAAAAAGATTTAACAAAAAATAAAGGTACTAATAATAATTTGTTAGCTATTGATGCTACTGAAACTCCGGTAATGTTTAGTAATCTGTGTAACTTACAAAAATAACTATGTTTAATTAATTCTAGTAAATATAATTAAATGACTAGAAAGAGTGAGTTACAAATGGTTAAAAAACAAAACATTAATAATAATGATCCAATATCACAAGCAGTAGATTTATTACTAGAAAATACTGAAGATTTAACAACAGTTTTTAAAGAAGGAGGTTTATATAAAAGACTTGGTGCAAAACTAAGGTAATTCAAAATTATATATTCCTGCTATTAAATTAAATCTTAATGCAAATCTTCGTATTTTATTGCGATATTTTAAACTTAAAATTTTAAAACGTTTTAGTTTAGCAAATACGTGTTCAATTTTAATTCTAATTTTACTTAAAGTTTTATTGTATTCTTTTTGAATTGGTGTTAATTGATTGTATTTACTTTTTTTAAATGGCAAAAATGTATTTTTATGAATATTTTGTATACCTTGATAACCCGAATCAACAAAAACTTGTTTTTCTGGATGAATAAAAGTTTTAGATTTTAGAATCAATTTAAAATCATGAATGCTTCCAAAACAAAAAGCAGTTGAAATAATTTTTCCATTGGAAATATCAATAATTATTTGGGATTTGAGAGAATGATGTTTCTTTTTACCTGAAAAAAGTAATTTTAGTTTTTTTTAATTCTTTCAATTGGAGTTTCAGTAGCATCAATAGCTAACAAATTATTATTAGTACCTTTATTTTTTGTTAAATCTTTTTTTCCAGGTAAATTAAAAATTCCGCTTTTTATTAAAATATTTTCAATTCAAAAAATATTACGAATGCAACTAGTATGACTAATATTATATCTTTTTGCAATAACTCTATAACTACTATAGTCTTTTCAATATTTTAAAGTCATTAATAAACGCTCTTCAATTACAATTTTATTTTTTCTACCACCACAATATTTTTGTTTAGACTCAGCAATTTTTAAAATTTCAAGCATTTTATAAAATGTTTGTGGCTTTATGCCGACTAAACTATAAAATTCTTGATCATCTTTATATTTTTTCAACATAATAACTATCACCTTTAATATTAATAATAATCGTTAAATTGTTAAAATTAAAGGTTTTGCACCAAGTCTATTAATTAATTTTTCATGAAAATGTTGAAAATTAAAATTATAATATTTTGTTTTATACAAATTTATAATTTCATTTTTAATTTTAATCTTTGTTGCTTTATTAGAAATTCTATTGCGAGATGTATGAATAAAACCATTTTTACCTTCTTTATTAAAAATTTGAATTAACTGATTAATTCTTCTAATAGTTAAGTTAAGTTTATTCTTGGCTTGATGTTTAGATAATTTTTTAATAGTAATGTCATTTATAATTTTATACTTATATTTTTCTTTCATAGTCATGCTTCTTTCCATATTTATTACCAAGTATATTTAACTTCACTTTTTGGGAAATTTTCACTCGATAACTAATAAGGAAATTATCACTAAATAATGACAAAATACGATATACTAGTTGATTATAAATTTGGATAGGTTACACTTTATTGGACACTAATTACGTAGACAAGTGAACAAATTAGTTAAAAGAAAGGAACTATAATTATGGCTAATATTAACTCATATACCGACGAATTTAAGAAACAAATAGTAGCTTTATATCAAAGTGGTAAGTCAGTGTCTTGTCTTGCTAAAGAGTACAATGTTACAAGAGCAGCTACTTATAATTGAATTAAGCAATTTACTAATTCAGGTAGTTTTAAATCTAAAGATAATCGTTCTGTTGAAGAAAATGAATTAATTAAATTAAGAAAAGACTTAAAACAGTTACGAATGGAAAATGATATTTTAAAGCAAGCAGCACTAATAATAGGCAGAAAATAGAGATTATTATCAATAATAAATGTAAATATAAAATTCGTACAATGTGTCGTTTTTTAAAACTCTCTAAATCAACATATTATTTTAATTTCAAGAAAAAAGAAAAAAATCAAAATAATATGTATGATGAAGCTGTTATTAGTGCTTTTAAAGAAAATAAAGAAATTTATGGCACAAGAAGATTAAAAGTCATATTAGAAAACCAAGAAATTTATTTATCAAGACGAAAAATTAAAGAAATTATGAATAAACATAATTTAATATCAAAATACACTAAATTAAGACACAAAAATCATCATAATAAAGTCAATGATAGTCAAATAACTAATCTTGTTAATAGAAACTTTAAGAATAGGATTAAAAACGAAGTTATTGTTAGTTATTTAACTTATGTTCAAGTAAATGGTAAGTAAAACTATATTTGTTTATTAATAGACCTATTTAACCACGAAATTATTGGACATAGTGTAGGCACTAAAAAAGATGCATCATTAGTATATGAAGCATTTATGCAATCAAATCGCTGTTTAAAAGATATTCAAATATTTCATAGCGATCGAGGTAATGAATTTAATAATAAAATTATTGATAAACTTTTACTAGCATTCAATATTACTCGCTCTTTAAGCAAAAAAGGATGTCCTTATGACAATGCTGTTGCTGAAGCAACTTTTAAAACTTTCAAAACTGAATTTATTAATGATAAAAATTTTAGATCATTAATCCAATTAAAATTAGAATTATTTGATTATATCAATTGATATAACAACATAAGAATCCACAGCACTTTAAACTACTTAACTCCAGTTAATTATCAAAAACAAATGTCTACCAAAAAATAGTCCTAAAAAGTGTTGCCATTCCAATTATTGGTAATAATATATTTTTACAAGCAAATATTGCTAAAGAAAATGGGTCTACTGATTTATCAAATAATAATTGAAAAGAAGAAATTAGAAGAGACTCAAATCACTTAACGCCAAAAACTGAAAAACCTTGTTGAAGAAAATATGTAATTAGAAGATAATTAGTAAAAAAATAAATATATATTTAAATAAATTAAAAAATAAGTTTTAACCCCTTGTTATTTTTTACTTTTATATGCTATTATTGTATAGGTAACGGCTCGGTAGCTCAGTTGGTAGAGCATTCGCCTGAAGAGCGAAGTGTCAGTGGTTCGAATCCGCTTCGAGCCACCATTATTTAAAATATAGGCAATTAAGCCTTTTTTTTAATTATTTTTCTTAGATTTAGGTTTAAGTTAAAATTTTAGGTATAATAGTGTCATTAGCAATTTTAAACAATTAATAATTCTAGAAAGAAGGGTATTAGTGTCTAAAATTTTAGTTTTAAATAATGCGAAAATAATTAGCATTAAGAAAATAATAAATAATGGTTTTTTAGTAATTAAAGATAATTTAATTTTCCAAATTAATGAAGGAAAGTATAATTATGAATTTCAAGATGCTCAGGTTATTGAATGTCATAATCAAACAATAATACCTGGTTTTATTGATTTACATGTACATGGAGGTTATGGCTATAGTTTAATAGATGGTACCATTGAATCAATTAATAATTTTGCAAAATTAGTTCCAAAAGAGGGAGTAACAAAGTTTTGTTATGCAACAGTTACTGCCAGTAAAAAAGAAATTGATAATATTCTTTCAGTATTTGCTAAGTATATGAAAACAGAAAATAAAGGTAACAAGGCACGAATTATTGGTGCATATTTAGAAGGACCTTTTATCTCGGAATTACAAAAAGGAGCACATACTCCGTCATTACTTCATGTTCCTGATCTTAATTTAGTAAAATCTTGAAATATAATTAGTAACAAAAATTTAAAATTTATTGTTTATGCTCCTGAGATAGATCCTAATTTAAATAATAAAAATTCAAATTTTATTTCTTCATTAATTAAAAATAATATTATTCCTAGTGTTGGTCATAGTAATGCTACTTTTAAAGAAATAACTAAAACTGTTGAATATGGTTTAACGCATATTACCCATCTTTATAATGCAATGAGCCCCTATAATCATCGCGATCCTGGTGTTGTTCCAGCATCATTATATTATGATCAATTAGTTACTGAGTTAATTTGTGATGGAATTCATGTTGATATTGATATTTTAGCAATAACATATAAAATTAAAGGTGCCGATGGAATTTGTATGATTACTGATGCCATGAGTGCAAAGGGACAGCCTGATGGTAAGTATTTATTGGGACCATTACCTGTCATTAAAAGTAATAATAAGGTTACTGTTGAAGCAACCGGAAAATTAGCAGGCAGCATTGCAACAATGATTGCTGGTTTTAAAAATTTATTAAAAATTACTAATAATAATTGACAAGATTGCATCAAAATGGCCTCTTATAATAGTGCTAAACAAGTAGGAATTGCAAATAAAACAGGTGATATTGTTATTGGTAAATTAGCAGATAGTATTGTATTAACTAAGAATAATGATATTTTTTTAACAATATGCGAAGGAAAAATTGCGTATCAACAAGAATAAGTAAGTAATGTAAGGGGTTTTTAAATTATGAAATTAATTATTTTAAAAGATAAAACTGAGGTTGCTCAATTATTAAGCAAAATTATTATTGATATTATTAAAGTTAAACCAAATGCTATTTTAGGATTAGCAACAGGAAGTAGTCCAATTGAAACATATGATTTATTAATAGCAGATGCAAAAAATAACAAAAGAGATTGATCAAAAGTTGTAACATTTAATTTAGATGAATATGTTGGTTTAACTCCAGATCATGTAAAAAGTTATCGTTATTTTATGAATCATCAATTATTTAATCATATTAAAAGTCTTAATTTAAAAAATACGTATGTTCCTAAAGGTATTGGTTATTTAGACCAAAATGTGGAAGAATATGAAAAATTATTAAAAGAAAAAGGACCAATTGATTTACAAATATTGGGTTTAGGTACTAATGGTCATATTGCTTTTAATGAACCAGGTACTCTTGCAAGTAGTAAAACACATGTTGTTAATTTAACTAAAGAAACAATTGAAGCTAATAAAAGATTTTTTTCTAAAGTTGAAGATGTACCAACCAAAGCTGTTACGATGGGCATTCATACTATTTTACAAGCTAAATTGATTGTTTTAATTGCTACAGGAACTAATAAAGCACAAGCTATTCGAGAGTTAGTTGAAGGTAAAGTTTCTCCAAATTATCCATGTACTTTTTTACAAAATCATGATGATGTTACAATTATTATTGATGAAGAAGCAGCAGCATTATTAAAACCAACTATATCAAAAAAAATTAACTTAAAGGAGAAACAAATGAAACGTAAAAAGATTATTATTGGAAATTGAAAAATGTATAAAAATATAGAAGAAACTCAATTTTTTTTAAATGAATTTAATAAATTAATAAAAACTAAAAATATTAAATATGATTATGGAATAGCAGCTAGTTTTACTAATTTACCCTTACTAAAAATGAATAAAACTTCTGCTTTAATTATTGCAGCTCAAAATTGTCATTATGAAACCGAAGGTGCATATACTGGTGAAATTTCAATTAAGATGCTAAAAGATATGATGGTTAGTCATGTTATTATTGGTCATTCTGAACGCAGAATGTATTTTAATGAAGTAGATGAAACAATAAATAAAAAATTACATTCACTATTTAATGCTAATATTATACCAATTTTATGTTGTGGTGAAACTTTAAACCAATATGAAAATAAAGAAACTAATGAAGTAATTAAAAATCAAATTAAGTTAGCATTAAAAAATATTAAAGCAGAAAATATTGCTAAGTTAGTAATTGCCTATGAGCCAATATGAGCAATTGGTACTGGTAAAACAGCAACATCTCAACAAGCCCAAACGGTTTGTAAAATGATTCGTGAATTTATTAGTGAATTATATAATAAAAATGTTGCAGAACAAGTCCGTATTCAGTATGGTGGTTCAGTAAAACCCGATAATATTAAATTAATATTTTCTGAACCCGACATTGATGGTGCATTAGTTGGAGGTGCTTCATTAGTACCACAATCTTTTTTTGATTTACTAATTTAACTCTATTTAAATTACTAATAAAAATAAGGAGTTAACTAAACATGGAATTATCAAAGATACAAATTAAAAGTATGTGAACAAAACTAACAAAAAAAATTAAACATCGTGCCTTTCCGGCAACCACTTTTGTCAATGCTTTTAGGAATAAGTCAGAAATTTTAGCATTGTTTAGTAAAAATGGTGAAGACACTAATCAATTAGAACAAATTGGCTTTATTATTTGTACTAAAACTATTTTTGCTCCTAGTAGTGATAGTATTGTTAGTGACAAAGGTATTATTACTAATGAATATTTTACTGGTGAAGTAATTGATGTTAATAATACTCTTATTTCTAATACTTATATTCATTTAGTTAAGGTTAATAGTGGACCAATCGTTATTAACGATATTCCATTTTATTTAACTATCAATGAAAGTCATCATCAATCATTAGTTAATAATAAAATTGGTGCTAAATTATTTACAAATAGTTTGATGAAACAATTAAATTATAAAACTTCTAATTTTAGTTCTATTTCTATTACTGAACAAAATTTTATTGTTGCTCTTAATAATTTAAAGATAAATAGAAAACAAATATTGCAAAGTGAATTTATCATTAATTCTTTATTAGAACAAAAATTATCATTAGAACAGTTAATTTTATTGCAAAATAAAAAAGAATATAGTTATTTAAAAAAATTTAATGAAGTTGAATTACAAGAAATTATTAATTTGCAAAAAATAGCAGTTGTTGCTATTAAAACTAATAAAGATCGGCGAAAAATAACATTAATAGCAGGTAATAAACAACGAATTGAAAACTTTTTTATTAATGCTAAAAAACCAATCATTATTGCTATTAATGCTATTAATAAAAAAATTAGAGCAATTAATCAACCTGAAAATATTCAAACAATAGCACCGATAACTAATATTACTAATTATCAAGATTTATGACAATTACAAAAAATTCATAAAGAACTATTGAAGTCATTTTCAAAATGGCGGATAGTATCTCAAGATATATTAGAAAATTTATCACAGACTTTTGCTTATGGTTATTATTCAGAAGTCATTGATAATTTGAAAATTACTCATTATTCTTTTAATAATGATTTATTAGATTATAATTTAATGGAAATTAAAGGACACAATTTATTAGTTAATAGTAGTAATACTATTTTATTTCTTTCTAATAATATTAGTGATAATCCTAGTATGGTTATTTTATTAAGTGAAGATTTAAAATCAATTTGTGATTTAAAAACAATAATTACTAAAATTACTAAAAAACAATCTATTAAAATAGTCTTTAAAAAAGATATTGTTATTTTGAGTACTGTTCATTATCAATGTATTACTGATTTTATTACTAAAATGATTACTATTTTTAAATCTGATAATTTTAAACATCAGTTACAAGTTATTAAATAAAATATGAGGTGAAATTTATGAAAACAAAACAACCAATATTACTATGTATTTTAGATGGTTTTGGTATTGCAAAATCTAGTTCAACTAATGCTATTAGTTCTGCAACAAAACCTAATTTGGATTATTTATTAAACACTTATCCGCATACTGAAGTTTCAGCTTCTGGCCTTGCAGTTGGTTTACCAGAAGTACAAATGGGCAACTCTGAAGTTGGACATTTACAAATTGGTGCCGGTAGAGTAATTTATCAGTCATTAACATTAATTAATAAGTCAATAAATGATAAAACATTTTTTAAAAATGAAACAATATTGTCAGCAATTAATCATGCCAAAAAGAATAATAGTAATGTTCATATTATTGGTTTACTAAGTGATGGTGGAGTACATGCTCATATTAATCATATTTTAGCATTATTAGAAATTGCTAAACAACAAAATTTTAAGAATGTTTATGTTCATGCTATTTTAGATGGTCGTGATACAAAAGCTGATATTTCTAAAATTTATATTGAACAGTTATTAAAAACTATGAAACAATTAGGCATTGGTATGCTTGCTACTATTTCAGGAAGATATTATGCTATGGATCGCGATAAACGTTGAGATCGTTTAAAAATAGCATATGATGTAATAGTTAATCATGAAGGTGCTTCATTTATTGATCCTATTGCTTATGTTAATGCAGAATATAGTGCTGGTCGTAATGATGAATTTATTATGCCTGCTTATAATTCTGAAATTAATAATGGTAATATTAGGAATAACGATAGCATTATTTTTGCTAATTTTCGTCCTGATCGTGCAATTCAATTAGCATCAGCATTAACAAATAATAAATATGATTTTAATATTAGTATGAAAATACCCACATTAAAAAATACTTTTTTTATTTCAATGATGGAATATGCTAAAAGTGTTAAACCACAAGGTGTTATTTTTCCACCTATATCAATGCTTGATGCTTTAGGGGAATGATTAAGTAAAAATCAATATCATCAATTACGAATTGCTGAAACTGAAAAATATGCACACGTAACTTATTTTTTTGATGGTGGTGTTGATGTTGAATATCCACTATCAACAAGAATTTTAATTCCTTCACCAAAAGTAGCAACTTATGACTTAAAACCAGAAATGAGTGCTCGCGAAATTACTACTCGTTTAGAAAGTGAAATTTCTAAAAACATATATGATGTTATGGTTTTAAATTTTGCTAATCCTGATATGGTTGGTCATACTGGTGTTTTAAATGCTGCCATTGATGCGATTGATGTTATTGATGAATGTATTGGAAAATTGTATCAAGCAATGAAAAAAGTGAATGGTATTTTAATGATTACTGCTGATCATGGTAATGCTGAAATCATGATTGATAAAGAGGATAATCCTAATAAAAAACATACATCGCAACCAGTACCATTTATTATTTGTAAAACAGGATTAAAATTAAAATCAGGTGGTTGCTTAGCAAATATTGCTCCAACGCTATTAGACGTTTTGGGTTTAGTTAAACCAACTGTTATGACCAGTGAGTCTTTAATTATTAAATAAAAATATATTGATTTTTCTTTTTATTGATAAGTGCTTGTTTTAAGAATATAAAAGTATTAAAATATAGGCATATGAATTAAATATAGTGTTTCCCCTTTTATTTTTTTAAATAAATATAAGGGGTTTATTATATTTAGTTCCTATATTATTTTAGAAATCTATAAATTTATTAAAAATTATGGAGGTAAAGTATGTCATTATCAGAAACAATAGAATATCGAGAACTTAATGACTTTCTACAAAAATCATTAAGTTCTAAAAAAGATGAATCATCACCCAATATAACTTTAAATAGTTTGGAAGTTAAGATTGATGATATAAAAACACAATTAGATAGTAGTTTAAAAGAATATATTATTGAACTTGTATATGTAGATGAAAAGGGAAGTTTAGTAAAAAATACTAATGATGAAAATGTTAGTATTATTCAACAACCACCTTTAGCAATTAATAGTGATCAATTACAACAACTAGTAATAGTGAAAGAAAAATTAGATAGTTCTCTAGTACATTTATATCGAACTAAAAAAGAAAATGATAAGATTATTCTTGAATATTTAGGTAAAAAAGAATTACCAGCATTATTATTAAAAACTCAATCAGAATCCAATAATTTAAATAATGAAGAATATAAAGAAGAGTTAGATGATCTTAATGTTAATATTATAAAAAGATCTGAAGAGCCTATGAAATTATCATTTGCTGAAAATGGAACGTGTTATTTGTTTATTGATAATAAAAACAAAACAATTGTTCCTGTAGATGTAAATGATGCTAAGGAATTTAAAAACTTTGTAGCCAAAAAATGTCCTCGTAATTGTAGTATAAATATTGAAGTTGATAAAAATGGAAAGATTTTGTTTGCATATATTATTGATAACCAGACTCATAAGAGGAAAGATATAAAAATTGATGAAAAATTAATTGATACTCTTGAAAGAGTAATTAGTACAGCCTCTTCTTTACATTCACAACATTCACAAAATAATTCTGTTGCACCTAAAAAAGAAGTACAAAGTAATAATTCTTTTCCTGCAAAGGAAGTTAATGGTACTGAAGCACCATCAAAACCAGTAGAACAAAACGTTAAGTCGGTTTTATCTACACCAACACCATAAATGTAATAATTAAAGGAGAAAATATAAAAATGCTACTAATGGAAAATTTTAAATGATTTACAAACATTATGAGAAGTATATATCAATCAGAAATAAGTGATGTTGAAGATATTGCTATTGAAGTAGAGGATGACCTATATTCAAAAAAGAATACACTTAATATTTTGAAGAATTCTTCTTTCAATATTAATCCATTAAAAGTAAAAAAAATAGTTAGTTTAAATCAAGATGGAAAATTTGTTGTTGATAGTGGTTCATTAGTTAATACTATATTTATTAGTGATGAATCATTAATTCAAAATGATCAAAGTATATTTAAAAAAGACCAATTAGTTTTCGTTGAGGATGAAACTGACAATACTAAAATTAAAGTATATAAAATTTTATTTGATGAATCTGAAGGTGAAATAAGACCTGAATTAGGATTATTAGGAAATATAAATTTATTAAAATTTAATGAAATTTTTATAAATTCTGGACTGTTTAAAAAAAATGATGTTTTAATTAATCAAAAGATTAAAAGTTTATTAGATACTCCGCAGTTGCGAAATACATTTGAACAACCAAACCCAGTTTGAGATGTGGAACAGTATAAAATTTATGATTATTCTTCAAATAGTACAATGATCGAAGATTTTAAAAAACATTTAAACTTAGTGAATGTTGAAAAAGACTATTTTATTTATCATCAAGGAAATGAAATTTTTATTAAAAATGTTACTGATCCAAATGATACTTTTATAATCTCAACAACTGCTCAAAGTATTGCTGATAATGATATTTTTTATTTAAATAAAAAGATTAACGAAAATGGAGAAATTTTTTGAGAAACCTATAAAATAACAAAAAAACCTGTTTTAGGACGATTATATGATAATGTAAAATATCAAGCACATAAAGTTAAATCTTTAACCGACCAGCAATTTGATGATTTAAAAGCATTAAGTACTCCTCCACAATTAGGATTTACTATAGAACCAACAATTAATATTGGATTAGCATCTGTTATTAAAGCAGAACAAGAAGAAATTGATTTAGATGCTATGCGTTTTTTAGTTATTGCACCAGAAGCGTTACCTGAACCTTTACCGATTACAAATAATATCATTGAAACATTACAAAATAATAGCATAGAAGGTTTGTACAGTTTAGTAATAGAAAATGGTAAAATAAAAATATCAGATGCTAAATCAGATCCAGAAAATGTAATTTTTGAACAAGAACTTTCTCGGGATAATAAAAAAATATGAAATGATATAGAAGTTGCTGGTAAGTATCAAAAAGTATACTTTGCAAAAAATCCAAGTAATAATTTAGTAGAAAAATGAGTGGTTATTGCTGATCAAAATCAACTACAATGTATTGGAACACTTTCTTTATTAGAGTTAAGAAAAAGTTTTGCAAATAATAATTTATTTCCTAATGGATTAAAGGGTATTCACTGTGGAGAAAATGGATCACAAGTTAAAGTGGCAAGAGCTGCTGCTGAACAGGTAATATCACCAAAACCATCAGCTACAAAATTATCTCCAGTTATCGTTAAAAATGTTATTAATTTAAAATGAGATAATAGTAGAGAATTATGAGATTTAAACATAACAACTGATGAGCAAACATTGGATAAAAAATTAAAATTAGAAAAAGATGAAAATGATATTTTGAAAAATTTAATAGATAAAAATAATAATGCAAATACTGTTATTTTATTTAATAAGTATGATGGAAAATTTTTAAGAGCATATTATTTTGATGAAAATAATAAAAAAGTAAATTGCTCTAATAAGTTAAGTGATGAAGATAAAGAACAACTTAGTATCATAAATCAGAAAGCAAAAGTAAGAGTATCAGAAACAAGAACAGTAAGACCAATACCTGATTTAAAATCAAACTTATTTTCAAAAAATATTAAAACTTTTAATTTTAATATTTTTAATGGAAAATGTTATGTTTTATGTAATGATGAACTCGGAATTCCATTAAAAGCAGAAGTGAAACTTAGTCCTGAACAAATTCGTGCATTATCATATTTAGCTAAAAATGAAGTTGATTTTTCTTTAACTTTTGATAAAGATGATAATTTTAAAAGTATAAGTTATATCTTTTATAGAGATGAAGTAAAACAAAATGTAACTATTAACAGAAAAGATTTATCTAATGGTAATAATTTTAATCAAAAAACGATTGAAACTGATGAATTAATGGAAGCAATAATTACTGCTCTTAATAATCCCGAAAGTTTAATACCGGAGGATGATGGAGTAACTCCAAAACCATGAAATAGTGATACTGCTGCTAAAGTTAATGATACATCATCACCAAGTAGTACAACTCAAAATTCACAACAACAACAAATGTAATTAAATCATCATTATTTTAGAAGCACAAATAAAAAATATTTGTGCTTTTTTGATTCTAAACAATATTTTTTTCTGTATAATAATTAGTGAAATATTAAAGAAAGAAGGAATTAACAAATATGTCTTGCATTATTGATATTAGAGCACTACAAGTAATAGACTCAAGAGGAAATCCAACTATTCAAGTTGAATGTTGAACTGAAGATTGTGGATACGGGATTGCTTTAGTGCCGTCAGGTGCTTCAACAGGTACTAGAGAAGCTTTAGAACTACGAGACAAAGATACTAAAGTTTATGGTGGACTTGGTGTTATGAAAGCTATTAAAAATATTAATGAAAATATTGCCGAAGCCATTATTGGTTTGGAAGTTACTAATCAAAGATTAATTGATCAAACAATGATTAAGTTAGATGGAACAGAAAATAAAACAAAATTAGGTGCCAATGCTATTTTAGGGGTATCATTAGCAGTTGCTAAAGCTGCCGCTGATGAATTATATGTGCCCTTATATACATACTTAGGTGGTACTAATGCTTGTCAGTTGCCAGTCCCAATGTTAAATGTAATTAATGGTGGTGCTCATGCTGATAATAATATTGACTTTCAAGAATTTTTAATAATGCCAGTTGGTGCTAAAACATTTTCAAAGGCAATCCGAATGGCTGCCGAAACTTTTCATGCTTTAAAAAGTATTTTAAAAGGTAAGGGTTTAGTTACTGCGGTTGGTGATGAAGGTGGTTTTGCTCCTAATTTAAAATCAACTGAAGAAGCATTAGATTTAATTGTTGAAGGTATTAAAAAAGTGGGTTATACTCCAAATAAAGATATAAAAATTGCTATGGACTGTGCATCATCAGAGATTTATAAAAATGGTAAATATGTTTTTGGCAATAAAGATGGTAAAAGTAAAAATACTGAAAAATTATTAACTTCAGCGCAACTAGTAGATTATTTAGTTGATTTAACTAAAAAATATCCAATTATTTCAATTGAAGATGGTTTGGCTGAAGGTGATTGAGAAGGATTTAAATTATTATTAGAAAAATCAGAAGGTAAATTCCAAGTTGTTGGTGATGATTTATTCGTTACTAATCCAAAAATTATTAAAGAAGGAATTATTAAAAACGTTGCTAATTCAGTATTAATTAAACTAAATCAAATTGGAACATTAACTGAAACTATGGAGGCTATTGAAATGTGTCAAAAAGCTGGGTGAACAGCAGTAGTATCTCATCGTTCTGGGGAAACTGAAGATACAACGATTGCTGACTTAGCAGTAGCTTTTAATACCGGACAAATTAAAACAGGTTCAATGTCAAGAACTGATCGTGTTGCAAAATATAATCGTTTATTAACAATTGAAGCCGATTTAGCAGATCAAGCTAAATTTTTAGGTGACGATGTATTTTATAATATTAATTAATGAAAATCATATTTTATGGTTAAATTTACTGATATCCTTTTTAATTTTAAACAAATTATAATAATTATCACTAAAATAATGTAATTAGAAGAGAGGATGACTAAATATGCAAGAATTAAATAAAAGAAGAATTGGAATATTAACTTCTGGTGGTGATTCACCAGGTATGAATAATGTTATTAATGCAGTATATAAGACTTTTCGTGGTATAAATCATGAAAATAGTAAAATTGCTACTGCTGATAAAAGACCATTTGAATTAGTTTTAATAAAAAATGGTTATAAAGGAATAATGACAAATGACATTCACGTTATTGATAACAATTGAGCAAATTTAATTGATCTAGGAACTGAGATGGGGGGAACAATCATTGGGTCTGCTCGTTTTAGAGAATTTGAGCAAGAAGAAACTCGTAAAAAATGTATTGAAATTTTAAAATCTAAAAAAATTGAAGGTTTAATTGCTATTGGTGGTGATGGCACATATAATGGTTTGCAAAAATTAAGTAATGAAGCAGCTATTCAATGTGTGGGTATTCCAGGTACTATTGATAATGATATTAGTTCAAGTCAGTTTACTATTGGTTTTGATACCGCTCTTAATACAATTGTTGAAAATCTTGATAAAATTCGTCAAACTGCTAATTCTCACGGAAGAATTATGATTGTTGAAGTAATGGGTCGTAATTGTGGTGATCTTGCTCTTCACAGTGCTGCTGCTGCAAATTGTGATTTAGTTGCAACTAAAGATTTAGGAATTGGAGAACAGTCATTGATTGATATTATTAAACAGTTGTACACTAAAAAACAACGTCGTTCATTAGTAATAGTAGTAACTGAACGTCAATATGATGTTAATAAAATAGCTAAAATCATTGAAAAGGATACTGATTGTGAAACAAGAGCAGTAATATTGGGTCAAATTCAACGTGGGGGAACACCAAGTGCATTTGATCGTTATTTAGCAACAATGATGGGTATTTTTGCTGCTGAAAGATTTGCAAATAGTAATAAATCTAGTATTTGTATTGGATTGCAAGATAATAAATTAGTAGATATTGAAATTCAAGATGCATTAAACACACCTTCAATAAATAAAAATAACGTTGCTAATAAAATTTTACGTTTGTCAGGAGTTATTTTTAAAAAAAATACTTAATAAAAAGAGGTGAATAATTTGATATCAATTATAAAAAGAACTAAATGTGTAACTACTTTAGGACCTGCTTCAAATTCTGCTGATGTTATTAAACAACTAATAGAAAATGGCTCAATTTGTGGGCGTTTAAATTTTTCTCATGGTACTCATGATGAACATTTAGCAAGGGTTTTAATGATTAGAGAAGTATCTAAACAATTAAATGTACCAGTTGCTATTATGTTAGATACTAGAGGTCCGGAAGTTAGAACACATACCTTTACAAAAGGTAGTGTAGAAATCAAAAAAAATGAAATTATTACGATAATTGATAATAAAGAGATTATTGGTACTGCGGATAAGTTTTCTGTAAATTATGGTAATTTAGCAAAAGATATTAAAGTTAATGATAATTTACTAGTAGATGATGGTAAATTAACATTAAAGGTTACAGCGGTTAAAGACCATACTGTTATTTGTCAAGCTTTAAATACACATACTATTAAAGATCGTCGTGCTATTAATATTCCAAATGTTAAATTGTCTTTACCTTTTATTTCTGAAAAAGATAGAGCAGATTTAATTTTTGGTTGTCAGCAAAAAGTAGATTATGTTGCTGCATCATTTGTTTGTTCAGCAGCTGATATTAAAGAAATCCGCAAAGTTTTAGATGATAATGATGGTAAACATATTCAAATCATTGCTAAAATTGAATCACAATTAGCAGTTAATAATTTTGATGAAATTTTAAAAGAATCAGATGCTATTATGGTTGCTCGTGGTGATTTAGGAGTTGAAATTCCTTTTGAAAAAGTTCCTTTTTTAGAACGTGAATGAATTAAAAAATGTCGTACTGTTAACAAACCGATAATTGTTGCTACGCAAATGCTAGATTCAATGATAGATAACCCTCATCCAACACGTGCTGAAGTTACTGATGTTTGGGTTGCTATGGATTGGGGAGCAACATGTACAATGTTATCGGGTGAATCTGCTAATGGTAACTATCCTGTGTTATCAATTGCAACAATGAGTAAAATTCTTGTTGATGCTGAAAGTCATCAAGAACAGAGTAAAATTGCTACTGATTTATTGCATACAAAAGATCAATTGGTTGCTAAAACTATTAAAAAAATTATTGAAGAAAAACCACAATATTTAATTACTAATAGTCAAGATAGTAATTATATTAGAACTATTGCTAATGCTCATTTGCCAGTTTATATAATTCCTATTGTTAATAATGTTATTGATTATAATAAATTTGCAATAAACTTTGGAATTTATACTTTTTTAGCAACTGAAGGAATTCCAGTAGAATTAAGTAATTCTTCGCCATTAGTTAAAAGCATTAGTAGCACTTATATAATCCCTACTAAATCAAAAGTATTAGTAGTAGATATTAATAATAATACTAATCCTTTTACAACTTTTATTGTTAAATAACCTAGTACTACTGAGGTAAATTAGAAAAGGAATTAGGTAAAACATGAAAATTAATGTAATTAAATTAAATGGCAAAACGATGACTTATAATATTGAAAATCCAATTACTGGTTATCAATTATTAAAACAGGAAAATGAAAATATAGATTCTTCAATTATTGCTTTTACTCTGAATGGACAATTAAAAGATTTATATTGAGAAATTCAAGAAGATGCTGAAATCAAGTTTATTAAAAAAGATGATGCTTTAGGATGAACTATTTTAAATTATGGATGTGCTATGATTTTAGCTCATACTATTAAATTAATGTATCCACAAGCGTTAATTACGATTGCTAATACTAATTATAATGGTTTTTATTTAGATTTTGATTATGAAAAACGACTTTCTAATGATGAATTAATTAAAATTGAAGAGAAAATGCGTGAAATTTTAATAAAAAATATTGAAATTAAAAGAGTTTGTCAAACTAAAGAAGAATCTTTAAAAACTCATAAAGACAATCCTTTTGCTTTAGAATATATTAAATTAAATCATGTTAACGGATTAAAATGCTCTTATTTAGTTGATAATAAGACTTTAGTAGTAGCATCGGGTGTTGCTATTAATAATTCTTCATCAATAAAAGATTTTAAATTATTAAGTATTACTGGTGCATATTGATTAGGAAATGATAAAAATAAACAATTACAGCGCATTTCTGGAATTTGTGATTATTCAAAAGTAAAATTAGTAGATAAACTTAATGAACTTGAAGAACGAAAAAATCGTGATCATCGCAAACTAGGTAAAGAATTAAGTATTTTTACTTTTAATGATGATTGTGGTAAGGGATTACCTATATTTTTACCAAATGGTATGGTTATTAAAAAAGTTTTGCAGGAATATTTGAGAAAACAAGAATTTATGTGAGATTATCAAGAAGTAGCAACACCAGTTTTAGGTTCTGTTGAATTATATAAAAAAAGTGGTCATTGAGATCATTATCGTGAAAATATGTTTACTCCAATTAAAAAAGAAGAAGAACGATTGGTATTAAGACCAATGACTTGTCCTCATCACTGTATGATTTATAAAAGTGCTCTTCGTAGTTATAAAGATTTACCTTTGCGTTTAAGTGAGCATGCTTTATTATATCGTTATGAAGCAAGTGGGGCTTTAACCGGTTTAGAACGAGTAAGAAGTATGGAATTAACTGATTCTCATATTTTTGTTAGATTTGATCAAATGAAAACAGAGTTTAAACGTTGTTATCAGTTAATTGCTGAGGTTTTAAAAACTTTAAATATTAAAATTGATTATTTATCATTATCTTTACGAGATCCTGCTGATAAAGAAAAATATTTTAATGATGATAAAATGTGAAATCAAGCAGAAACAGCATTACGTGAAGTATTAGATGAATTACAATTAGAGTATAAACCAATGATTGGTGAGGCTGCTTTTTATGGACCAAAATTTGATGTTCAAATTAAAACAGCATTAGGTCATGAAATTACAATATCTACTATTCAATTCGATTTCTTATTACCGAAAAAGTTTAATTTAACTTATATTGATGAAAATAATAATGAAACAAATCCAGTTATTGTTCATCGAGGATTAATTGGTACATATGAACGTTTTATTTCCACATTATTAGAACAAAATAAAGGTGTTTTTCCACTATGATTAGCACCAAGGCAAATTGCAATTTTACCAATAAATGAAAAAGAAAAAACCTTAGAATATGCTAATAAATTATTGCAAACTTGTAAACAACATAATTTACGAACTGAAATTATTAGCAGTAGAACTATTGGCAAACGTATTGTTGAAACACAAACTCAAAAAATTCCTTATCAAATTATTATTGGTGATAAGGAAATAGAAAATAATAATTTAAGTTATCGTCAGTATGGTCAAAAAGAAAGTAAAATTGTTACCTTATCAGAATTTTTAAAATTATTAACAAAACAAGTTGAGAATAAAATATAACTATAAAAATTAAAAAACCATTTAAGGTTCTAATTCTTAAATGGTTTTTTAGTTAATTAAGCAATTTAAATTTTACTAAGTATATTAGTAAAATTTAAACCATTTTTTTTATACGAAAAAAATATTTATATTTTTACTATTATTTTCATTGACATTGGGTTTTGTTTTCTGTAAGATACTTATTGTGCCCGAAAATAAATGGGTTACAAACTAGAAAAAACGATCTTTGAAAACTAAATAGAACAAGAATTAATCCGTCAATTTTTTATTAAAAATTAAATAAGTCAGACATCATCTTTTAACAAAAACAATTTTATTGAGAGTTTGATCCTGGCTCAGGATTAACGCTGGCGGCATGCCTAATACATGCAAGTCGAACGAAAGTAGCAATACTTTAGTGGCGAACGAGTGAGTAACACGTATCTAACCTACCATTTAGCGGGGAATAACTGTTGGAAACGACAGCTAATACCGCATATGTTATTTATTTGCAATGATAAATAATGAAAGGAGCATTTGCTTCGCTAATTGATGGGGATGCGGCGCATTAACTAGTTGGTAAGGTAATGGCTTACCAAGGTAACGATGCGTAGCCGATCTGAGAGGATGAACGGCGACATTGGGACTGAGACACGGCCCAAACTTCTACGGAAGGCAGCAGTAGGGAATTTTTCACAATGGGCGAAAGCCTGATGGAGCAATGCCGCGTGACTGATGAAGGTCTTCGGATTGTAAAGGTCTGTTGTAAGGGAAGAAGTGCTAGAATAGGAAATGATTTTAGTATCGACCATACCTTACCAGAAAGCCACGGCTAACTATGTGCCAGCAGCCGCGGTAATACATAGGTGGCAAGCGTTATCCGGATTTATTGGGCGTAAAGCGTGCGTAGACGGTTTTGCAAGTCTGAGGTTAAATTTAGGGGCTCAACCCCTAACCGCCTTGGAAACTACATTACTAGAGTATAGGAGAGGTTAGTGGAATTTCGTGTGTAGCGGTGGAATGCGTAGATATATGAAGGAACAACAGTGGCGAAGGCGGCTAACTGGCCTATTACTGACGTTGTGGCACGAAAGCGTGGGGAGCAAATAGGATTAGATACCCTAGTAGTCCACGCCGTAAACAATGAGTACTAAGTGTTGCCATGAGGCAGTGCTGTAGCTAACGCATTAAGTACTCCGCCTGAGTAGTATGCTCGCAAGAGTGAAACTCAAAGGAATTGACGGGGACCCGCACAAGCGGTGGAGCATGTGGTTTAATTCGAAGCAACGCGAAGAACCTTACCAGGTCTTGACATACATTGCGAAGCTATAGAGATATAGTAGAGGTTAACAAGGATACAGGTGGTGCATGGTTGTCGTCAGTTCGTGTCGTGAGATGTTTGATTAAGTTCAGCAACGAACGCAACCCTTGTCCTTAGTTGCCAGCATTAAGTTGGGGACTCTAAGGAGACTGCTAGTGTAAGCTAGAGGAAGGTGGGGACGACGTCAAATCATCATGCCCCTTATGACCTGGGCTACACACGTGCTACAATGGCTGATACAAAGAGTCGCTAAACCGCGAGGTCAAGCAAATCTCAAAAAGTCAGTCTCAGTCCGGATTGAAGTCTGCAACTCGACTTCATGAAGTCGGAATCGCTAGTAATCGCGAATCAGCAATGTCGCGGTGAATACGTTCTCGGGTCTTGTACACACCGCCCGTCAAACCACAAGAGTTGGCAATACCAGAAGTCGGTGTCCTAACCGTAAGGAGGGAGCTGCCAAAGGCAGGGTTGATGATTGGGGTTAAGTCGTAACAAGGTATCCCTACCGGAAGGTGGGGATAGATCACCTCCTTTCTATGGAGTTTAGTTTCTAATAAGAAACCAAGACAACAAGAAAAATTAAATGGATGATTTATTGGATTACTTCTTTTGTTCTGTTTAGTTTTCAGGGATTGTTTTCTCTGAGCAATTGTTCTTTAAAAACTGGATAATAGACATCTTTTAAAAAAAATAAGATAATTTTTATCTTGCAATAGGATATTCTAAAAATAAATTATTAAGAGCGTATGGTGGATGCCTTGGAATTGGAAGACGATGAAGGACGCGATTACCTGCGATAAGCTTCGGGGAGCTGGAAATAAGCTTTGATCCGGAGATGTCCGAATGAGGAAACCCACTATCTTTAATCAGGATAGTACTGTACAATGAATTCATAGTTGTGCAGAGTGATACCTAGAGAATTGAAACATCTTAGTACCTAGAGGAAAAGAAAGCGAATGCGATTCCCTTAGTAGCGGCGAGCGAAAAGGGAGCAGCCTAAACCAGTCGTCAGACTGGGGTTATAGGACTGTCTATTAGGTTCGACCTATGAAGAGTTACAAAATTTATATATAGCAGAAGTTGTTGGGAAGCAACGCCATAGATGTTGAAAGCCCAGTATGCGAAATGTATAAATCTCTTGACAGTATCCTGAGTACGGCGAGGCACGTGGAACCCTTGTCGGAATTTGCGCAGACCACTGCGTAAGGCTAAATACTAACCAATTACCGATAGTGAATCAGTACCGTGAGGGAAAGGTGAAAAGTACCCCGAGAGGGAAGTGAAATAGTTTCTGAAACCATATGCTTACAACAAGTCGGAGCCCGTTAATGGGTGACGGCGTGCCTTTTGTAGAATGAGCCGGCGAGTTACGATTACATGCAAGGTTAAGTTGAAAAGACGGAGCAGAAGCGAAAGCGAGCCTGAATAGGGCGTTTAGTATGTGGTCGTAGACCCGAAACCAGGTGATCTAGCCATGAGCAGGTTGAAGTTAATGTAACAGTTAATGGAGGACCGAACCAACGTTCGTTGAAAAGACCGTGGATGACTTGTGGCTAGCGGTGAAATTCCAATCGAACCTGGAGATAGCTGGTTCTCCCCGATATAGTTTTAGGACTAGCGTCAGAATTAGTGCAATGGAGGTAAAGCTCTGAATGTATGATGGCCCCACCTCTCGGGGTACTGAATGCAATTAAACTGCGAATGTCATTGTTACATATCTGGCAGTCAGTCTATGGGTGATAAGGTCCATGGACGTGAGGGAAACAGCCCAGATCATCAGCTAAGGTCCCCAAATCAATGCTAAGTGGAAAACGATGTGAAATTGTTCAGACAGCTAGGAGGTTGGCTTAGAAGCAGCCATCCTTTAAAGAGTGCGTAACAGCTCACTAGTCGAATGATTCTGCGCGGAAAATGTACCGGGGCTAAGCATTGTACCGAAGCTATGGGTCTATATATATGTTTACATATATTGTGGGCGGTAGGGGAGCGTTCTAATCTGCGACGAAGTTAGACCGGAAGGACTAGTGGAGCGTTTAGAAGTGAGAATGCCGGCGTGAGTAACGATTGAAGGTGAGAATCCTTCATGCCGATTGACCAAGGTTTTCTGGGCTAGGTTCGTCCACCCAGGGTTAGTCAGGACCTAAGGCGAGGCCGAAAAACGTAGTCGATGGATAACAGGTTGATATTCCTGTACCACCATGGTGACTGATGGAATGACGGAGAAGGCTAAAATGTCCCGGTGATTGGTAGTGCTGGGCTAAGTACAAAGAGAGTTGTGTAGGCAAATCCGCACAGCGTTAACCTTGAAGTACGATGGGGAGTGAACGGTTCGCTTAGTAACGAAGAATTTGATGCCATACTTCCAAGAAAAGTTTCTAAAGACATCACCATGGTGCATGTACCGAGAACGAACACACGTGGTCAAGGAGAATATCCTAAGGCAAGCGAGATAACTATAGCTAAGGAACTCTGCAAAATAACCCCGTAAGTTAGCGAGAAGGGGAGCTCATAGCAATATGAGTCGCAGTGAAGAGGTCCGGGCGACTGTTTAGCAAAAACACAGCTCTCTGCTAAGTCGTAAGACGATGTATAGGGGGTGACGCCTGCCCAGTGCTGGAAGGTTAAAGAGATTTGTTAGCGTAAGCGAAGCTTTGAACTGAAGCCCCAGTGAACGGCGGCCGTAACTATAACGGTCCTAAGGTAGCGAAATTCCTTGTCAGGTAAGTTCTGACCCGCACGAAAGGCGTAACGATCCGGACGCTGTCTCGGCTATAGACTCGGTGAAATCTTAGTACCTGTGAAGATGAAGGTTACCCGCGATTAGACGGAAAGACCCCGTGGAGCTTTACTACAACTTGATATTGAATTTTGGTGTAGTTTGTACAGCATAGGTGGGAGACCTGGATATGCAGACGCTAGTAGGCATGGAGTCACCATTGGGATACCACCCTTGCTATATTGAAATTCTAACTTGAGACCATAATCTGGTCTAAGGACAGTGTCTGGTGGGTAGTTTGACTGGGGGCGGTCGCCTCCTAAAAAGTAACGGAGGCGACCAAAGGTGCCCTCAATATGAATGGAAATCATATGTAGAGCGCAAAGGTAAAAGGGTGCTTGACTGCGAGACATACAAGTCGAGCAGGAACGAAAGTTGGGCTTAGTGATCCGGCGGTGCTGTGTGGAAAGGCCGTCGCTCAACGGATAAAAGTTACCCCGGGGATAACAGGCTAATCTCTCCCAATAGTTCATATAGACGGGGAGGTTTGGCACCTCGATGTCGGCTCATCGCATCTTGGAGGTGTAGTCGCTTCCAAGGGTTGGGCTGTTCGCCCATTAAAGCGGTACGCGAGCTGGGTTCAGAACGTCGTGAGACAGTTTGGTACCTATCTGTCGTGGGCGCAAGAAATTTGAGGAAAGCTGCTCCTAGTACGAGAGGACCGGAATGGACCTACCTCTGGTGCACCAGTTGTCACGCCAGTGGCACAGCTGGGTAGCTATGTAGGGCATGAATAAGCGCTGAAAGCATCTAAGCGCGAAGTCAGTTCCAAGATGAGATTTCTCATTCGAAAGAAGTAAGATCCCTTGAATACTACAAGGTTGATAGGTCAGGTGTGTAAGAATAGTGATATGTTCAGCTTACTGATACTAATAGATCGAGAATTTATTGAAGAATATATTCTCTATTGCAAATCAAGAGTAATCAAATTTAAAGATGTCTGTTTCTAGTTTTTAGGGAGCAATTGCTAAACTATTTGGTGTCCATGGCGGAGTGGTCACACCTGTTCCCATCTCGAACACAGCAGTTAAGCACTCCAGCGGCGAAAATACCAGCAATGGGAAAATAGCACGATGCCAAATTTTTTTTATTTATTTTAATGTAAAAATAAAAAAAATCTTAATTTTTACATTAGACTTGGTGCAAAACTAAGGTAATTCAAAATTATATATTCCTGCTATTAAATTAAATCTTAATGCAAATATTCGTATTTTATTGCGATATTTTAAACTTAAAATTTTAAAACGTTTTAGTTTAGCAAATACGTGTTCAATTTTAATTCTAATTTTACTTAAAGTTTTATTGTATTCTTTTTGAATTGGTGTTAATTGATTGTATTTACTTTTTTTAAATGGCAAAAATGTATTTTTATGAATATTTTGTATACCTTGATAACCTGAATCAACAAAAACTTGTTTTTCTGGATGAATAAAAGTTTTAGATTTTAGAAGCAATTTAAAATCATGAATGCTTCCAAAACAAAAAGCAGTTGAAATAATTTTTCCATTGGAAATATCAATAATTATTTGGGATTTGAGAGAATGATGTTTCTTTTTACCTGAAAAAAGTAATTTTAGTTTTTTTTAATTCTTTCAATTGGAGTTTCAGTAGCATCAATAGCTAACAAATTATTATTAGTACCTTTATTTTTTGTTAAATCTTTTTTTCCAGGTAAATTAAAAATTCCGCTTTTTATTAAAATATTTTCAATTCAAAAAATATTACGAATGCAACTAGTATGACTAATATTATATCTTTTTGCAATAACTCTATAACTACTATAGTCTTTTCAATATTCTAAAGTCATTAATAAACGCTCTTCAATTACAATTTTATTTTTTCTACCACCATAATATTTTTGTTTAGACTCAGCAATTTTTAAAATTTCAAACATTTTATAAAATGTTTGTGGCTTTATGCCGACTAAACTATAAAATTCTTGATCATCTTTATATTTTTTCAACATAATAACTATCACCTTTAATATTAATAATAATCGTTAAATTGTTAAAATTAAAGGTTTTGCACCAAGTCTAAAGTAGAACTATAGCACCGTATGCATTTGGTTTCTTTCAACATTGCTATATATTCAAGACATTGTTGTTCGGTTTGAAAAACGTTGTTGAACTCATTAAATTTCATTTGTTCCTCCCACGCGTACATGTGGGGAGAAATCCGTAAAAATATTACTTTTAATTTTAAATTAAAAGTAATATCAAGATTTTTTGTGAAAATTAAAATAATTTTGAATTACCTTAGTTTTGCACCAAGTCTAGTGTAAAAAACTATTATTAGTATCAAAAAGGGGGTCTTTATGAAAAAAATAATAAAAACATTAAGTGTTTTAACACTTGCAACAACCACAGGAAATTTAACTAATTTATTAAACAGAATTGAGGAAAAAACTAATATTACAACCAATTATATGCAAAATAAAAAACGTTTAGAAAATAAACATAGTGCAATTAACTTAGCAGATATAATAGTAAATAATAATTTAGGACTTATTAATAGTGGTAAGGATTTAGCACCATCTAAAATGAGTTTACTAATAGGTATTATTGAAGCAAATCATGCAATTAAATCATTAACTATTAATGATTTTGATATTAAAAGACAAGATACTAGTATTGCTACAATTATTGGCAAAGGTGATTATATAGGAACAGTTAATTTGTATTATAGTATTACTAATTTTGTTTCTCAAAAATTAACAAACGGAAACATTTATGCTTTAGGTGTTGATTCACAAGGTAATATTTTTAGAGCACAAGAAGATAAGGTTTATAAGATTACTCCAACAGGATTAGAAATTTTAATGGCAGAATTAGAAGGATATTGGGCAGTTAGAGCCTTAGTAATTGATAATGAAGATAATGTTTATGTTGGTAGTGATAATTGCTTTGTTTATAAGAGCGATGGTGTACGTAGTTTTGAAAAAATTATAATACCAGGACCAAAAAACTGAATTTGAGCTTTAACATTTGATAAAAATACTGAAACCGTTTATGTTGGTAGTGATACTGGTGTATGCAAAATCAGTAAAAATGGAAGCACTAGTTTAATGCAAGGAACAAATGGTGATCATATTAGAAGTTTAGCAGTTGGTCCAGATGGTTCAATTTATGCTGGTGATGATGATCGTGGAATAATTTATAAAAATGATAAAATAAGTCAAACTTTTGGAATATTTCAACAAATACACGATGGACATCAAATTGATAGTTTAGTAGTTGACAAGGATAATACTGTTTTTGCTGTTTCTTGAAATGGTCGTCTTTATAAGATAAAGAATGGAATATATGAGGTAATCTTAGAAACAAATCCAAACCACGAGGTTAAACGTTTAGTCATTGATAGAGATAATAATTTATTTGTTGGTATTGACTCCAATAAAGTAGACTTGGTGCAAAACTAAGGTAATTCAAAATTATATATTCCTGCTATTAAATTAAATCTTAATGCAAATATTCGTATTTTATTGCGATATTTTAAACTTAAAATTTTAAAACGTTTTAGTTTAGCAAATACGTGTTCAATTTTAATTCTAATTTTACTTAAAGTTTTATTGTATTCTTTTTGAATTGGTGTTAATTGATTGTATTTACTTTTTTTAAATGGCAAAAATGTATTTTTATGAATATTTTGTATACCTTGATAACCTGAATCAACAAAAACTTGTTTTTCTGGATGAATAAAAGTTTTAGATTTTAGAAGCAATTTAAAATCATGAATGCTTCCAAAACAAAAAGCAGTTGAAATAATTTTTCCATTGGAAATATCAATAATTATTTGGGATTTGAGAGAATGATGTTTCTTTTTACCTGAAAAAAGTAATTTTAGTTTTTTTTAATTCTTTCAATTGGAGTTTCAGTAGCATCAATAGCTAACAAATTATTATTAGTACCTTTATTTTTTGTTAAATCTTTTTTTCCAGGTAAATTAAAAATTCCGCTTTTTATTAAAATATTTTCAATTCAAAAAATATTACGAATGCAACTAGTATGACTAATATTATATCTTTTTGCAATAACTCTATAACTACTATAGTCTTTTCAATATTCTAAAGTCATTAATAAACGCTCTTCAATTACAATTTTATTTTTTCTACCACCATAATATTTTTGTTTAGACTCAGCAATTTTTAAAATTTCAAGCATTTTATAAAATGTTTGTGTCTTTATGCCGACTAAACTATAAAATTCTTGATCATCTTTATATTTTTTCAACATAATAACTATCACCTTTAATATTAATAATAATCGTTAAATTGTTAAAATTAAAGGTTTTGCACCAAGTCTAGTATATAAAAAAATAGAAGGTACAGATTTATGTTCTGAATTATCTGGAATAAAAAATACTGATGATCATATTTTTGCTTTAGCAGTTGGTCCAGATGATTCAATTTATGCTGATGGATCGCAAGGAATCTTATATACAGCTAAAAATTTTAATAAAAGATAGGTTATATATAAGTAATTAGTATTAAAATTAATAAAAATAAAAGACTTGCTGGCTAATTATATAGTAAGTTTTTTTATTTTTATTTAAATTTATGTATTAACATATTAAAAAAAATCTTGTAATTTATTAAAAATCTAATATAATAATACTTGACATAAAGAAAGTAGTTTTTACGCTCACCTGATAGCTAAGTTGTTATAGGTTCAATGCTTTAAATTTTTATTTTTAAAATAAAGTTTTGTAGTGGTGAGTGTGCGTTTTAGCACACTTTTATTTATGCAAATTAAAGGAGGTATGTATGGCTTTTAAAAATAATGATAATTTATGAAATAGTAATATTCCCTTTTATGAATTTTTATTAATTGGTAATGATGGTACTAATTATGGTTTAATGAAAAAAAATGATGCTTTAAAAAAAGCAGAAGATTTAGGATATGACCTATTATGTATATCACCAAATGCTAAACCACCTGTTTGTAAAATGTTTAAATTTGATACATATCGTTTTGAACAACAAAAAAAGGAAAAAGAAGTTAAAAAAGCACAAAAATTAACAATTGTTGAAGAAAAAGAAATTCGACTAAGTGTTGTTATTGATAACAATGACATTAAAACAAAGGCAAATAAGGCTCGTAAATTTCTAAGTAATGGTAACAAAGTAAAAGTTACATTAAAATATCGTGGTCGTGAATTACATAATCCTGAAGCAGGATTTGAAGTAATTACAAAATTTTATAAAGAATTAGAAGATATTTGTATTTATGATAAAAACTTTGATAAAAAAGAAAAAAATATACAAACTATTTATCTTTTTCCAAAAAAGAAAAATCAAGAAAATTAACAATAGGAGGTAAAATATGCCAAAAATGAAAACAAAAAAAGCTTTAAAAAAAAGAATTAAAGTAACAGGAAGTGGTAAATGAATGCGTAGTGGTGCTTTTGTTTCTCACTTAGCTCAAAATAAAACAACAAAACAAAAACGTCAATTACGTGGGTGAAGTGAAGTATCTGCTTCTGACTATAAGCGTTTAAAATATTTAATTTAGGAAGGTGACAAAATAAATGGCTAGAGTTAAAGGTGGTTATACAACTAATCATCGCCGTAAAAAAATACTAAAAGCAGCAAAAGGATATTATGGAGCAAAACATAGTTTATATCGTACAGCAAATGAACAAGTAATGAACTCATTAGCATATGCTTATCGTGATCGTAAAAATTGTAAACGTGAGTTTCGCAAGTTATGAATTCAAAGAATTAATGCAGCTGTTCGTAATTATGATTTATCATATTCACGTTTTATTGATGGCTTAAATAAAGCTAATATTAATCTTAATCGTAAAATATTGTCTGAGTTATCAATTAATCAACCAGAAGAATTTGAAAAATTAGTTTTGGCATCAAAATCTGCTTTAGCAAAATAATTAATTGCAAAATTTTATATAAATTAAAAACACTTATAATAAATTTAATTTATTTCAAGTGTTTTTAATTTATATAATTATGATAAGTTTTAGAAATGTATTTAATATAAATTTCAAAGAATATTTTTTTATCACAAACTTTGTTTTATAATATATTTAATGGTAAAATTAAAAAATAAATTCGCTTCTTAGTATAAAAATAAGAAAGAAATTTAAAAAAAGAGGGGGCCATTATGCAATTTGTTTTTCTTGGATTTTTTGATGGTAATCCACAAGCAGTTATTAATCCTTTATTTGGTATGTATTATTGAATTGGCTTATCTATATCATTATTCTTGATAATTAGTTTATTTATTTTTAAAAGGTTTTATGCTAATTTAAGTAAGTGCTATAGTTTTAAATGTAGTTTAGGTATTTTTCAAATACTTTTATATATTAGTTTTTATATTGTTCATGGATTGAATGGTGATAATTATCAATGGTATGATTATTTTCCTTTTCAATTATGTTCGGTATTAAATATTACTAGTGGTATACTATTAATTATTCCTAATAAAAGTTTATTTAATATTACTTTTCCTTTAATTGGTCCTGTTATTTTGGCATTTTTATTACCAGATAAAACAAAATGAGTTTTTGGTCCACAACATTTTCTTTATTGAAATTATTATTTTATTCATATTATTATTCTTTTTTCTTATTTACTTTTATATTTATATGGTCATATTGAATATGACAAAATATATATCAAAAAAAGTATATTATATTTCACTTTATTTGGTAGTGGTGTTTTTATTTTTAATACTTCTTTTGGTACTAATTACTTATTTATTGGTAATGCTGGTTATACAGCAAGTTTTGGTAAAAAAGTATTAGACACTTCAGTGTTGTTACCAATTTTACGTTTTACATTTATGTCTGTTGTTGGTATTTCATTACTAGTTTTAACATATATTTTTATTATAAAAACTTTATCTCCTTTTTATTTAGAAAAAGGAACAAAAATTAATCCTATTTACAAAGATAAAAAATCATTAATTACAAAATTTTATAAAAAATTAAATTTAAAAGATAAGAAAATAATGAAATCTTAATTAATAATTAAAAAAAAGAAAGTGAGTTAATTATGTTAAATTCAAAACAATTTTCAACAATTATCCAACTTCAAAATGAGTTAGATAAAAAAATAATTATTAATCGTGGTGTTAGCGATATTAAAACATTAAATTCTAGATTTTTAGCACTTTTAGTTGAATTAGGTGAATTTGCAAATGAACAAAGATGTTTTAAATATTGAAGTTCAAAACCAAGTAGTGAAAAATCAGTAATGCTTGAAGAATATATTGATAGTCTTCATTTTATTCTTAGTATCGGTAATAGCCTTAATATTGATTTTCAAAATTTTAGTTTTTCAGAAAAAACAAATTATCAAGATCTTAATCTTGCATTCATTGATTTATTTGCTTTTGTTACAACTCTTTTTAAATCAAAATCAAGTAATGATTTTTTTGAATTATTAAATATTTATTTTACAATTGGTAAAAAATGTAATTTTAATAGTGAAGACATTATTTCTTGTTATATTTATAAAAATGAAATAAATAATTTACGACAATCACAAAATTATTAATGGAAATAAGTGATCGTTTTATTTAGGAGATTAAAATGACTAATGTTAAAATTTTCAATTATAATAATACAAAATGAGAGTATATTATTACATATAAACAACAAAAACATATGTATTTAAAAGTGCGCAACGATCAAATTATTATTAGTGCTCCATTTTTTATGCAAGAAAAATTAATTGAAGATTTCATTTTAAAAAGTTTACCTAAAATTTTAAACAAGAAAACTATATTAAAACCTAATATTGTTATTAATAATAATGACAGTTATCTTTATTTTTTAAGTAAAAAATATCAATTAATTACTAAGTATCATTCAAAAAAAACCATTATTTATTTTGAATTTAATAATTTGGTAGTATGCACAAATATTCAAGATGATAAGCAAATATTAATTAAAATTCAAAAATTTTTAAAAGAAGAGTCAAAAAATATTTTTATGAGTCGCTTACAATATTGATCAGAAATTATGAATATTGAGTTTTCAGTACTAAAAATTCGTTCGATGTTAAATAAATGAGGTGTTTGTCAACCAAATACTAAAATCATTACACTTAATTATAAATTAATTCATTTTGATTATGCTGTAATTGATTATGTTATAATTCATGAGTTAACGCATATAATTCATGCTCATCATAAAAAAACATTTTGAAATTTTGTTGCTCAATATTGTCCAGATTTTCAAGATTGTCAAAAAATATTAAAACAAGGAGTTATGGATGAAACAAATAACCTCACTTAAAAATCAAATAATTCAAGAATTAGTTTTATTACACGAAAGAAAACATCGCAATGTTAAAAAAATGTTTTTAATTGAAGGAGAACATTTAATTAATATTGCATTATTAAAAAAAAGATTACTTGCAGTATATGTTGATGAGAAGTATTTAGACAAATATGCAAATTTATTAAAAGCTTGTAATAATATTGAAGTTATTGTTGTAAATAGTATGATTATTAAAAAAATTTCACAACAAAAAACACCACAACCAATAATTGGTGTTTGTAATATTGTTAAACCTTTAAATTATTTTTATTCTTCTCATATTATTCTAATTGATACAATTCAAGATCCAGGTAATTTAGGAAATATTTTACGCAGTGTTACTGCTTTTAATATTTCTGAAGTCTATTTATCAAATGAAAGCGTTGATTTATATAATAACAAAGTAATTAGTGCAAGTCAAGGAGCTATTTTTTATACTAATCTGTATTATGAAAATTTTGATCAATTTTTATTAAAAGTAAAAAATGCAAATTATATGATTTATGGTACATTTCTACATGAAGATAATAGTACTAATTTATCTGAAATTACCTTTAAGCAAAAGAATGCTTTTTTATTTGGCAATGAAGGACAAGGTATTAATAAAAAGTATAAAGATAAAATTAATAGTAATATTTTTATTCCAACTTCTTTTAATGTTGAATCATTAAATTTAGCAACAAGTGTAGCAATAGTAACGTATTGCTTATTTACTAGTAATATATTAAAATAAATTATACTTATTTTGAATTATAAAATTTAATTATACATATTAACAAATTAATGGAGGAATAGAATGTTAGCGGTTAACGATTTAAAAAAAAGATTAGAAATTATTAGACAGCAAGCATTTAATAATATTGATGAAGTTGCTGATTTACATAAATTGCAAGTTTTAAAATCACAATATTTAGGTAAAAATTCGGATATTAATAATATATTAAAATCTTTAGAAAAGTTTCCTCATAATTTTAGAATTGAAATTGGTCAAGCAGCTAATAAATTAAAAAAAGAAATTAATGAATATATAATAAAAAAATTTAATGAAATTGAGAAAGATAACATTAATGAGCGTCTTAAATCTTCAGAAATTGATTTAACACTACCGGGTATTGATTTTAATATTGGTCACACCAATCCTTTATTAAAAACTGTTACCGAAATATCTGAAATTTTTAAAAATTTGGGTTATCAAATCATTAGTGGTAATGAAGTAGAAAATGAAGAATATAATTTTAATCGCTTAAATTTACCATTTGATCATCCAGCAAGAGATATGCAAGATACTTTTTATCTTGAAAATAATAATGACAAACTTAATCGTTGATTATTAAGAACACACGCTACAAATATGACTGCACGCATTCTTAGCGAGCAAGATAAAAATTCAAAAGAAACCACAGCTATTATTAGTTTAGGAAATGTTTATCGAAAAGATGATGATGATGTTACTCATTCTCACCAATTTATGCAAGTTGATGGGTTTTTAGTTGGATCTAATATTACTTTTGCAAATTTAAAATGAACATTAAATTATTTTTGTCAGCAATTTTTTGGCATGGAAACTAAAACAAGATTACGTCCTAGTTATTTCCCATTTACGGAGCCTTCAATTGAAGTAGATGTAAGTTGCCCAAAATGTAATACAGAAGGTTGTTCATTATGTAAGTATACTGGTTGAATTGAAGTTTTAGGTGCTGGTATGATTCATCCAAATGTTTTTATTGCTGCTGGTTTAGATGAAACAACAGCAGGTTTTGCCTTTGGTGTAGGCATTGAAAGAATTACTATGATTAAATATGGCATTGACGATATCAGATTATTTTATAATAATGATTTTCGATTCTTAAAACAATTTTAAAAATTAAAAGGAGTATAAAATAAAATGATAGTTTCACGTAAAATCATTTCGCAGTGATTGAATATTAATAGCATTAAAGATTATGAAATCGTTGATGCTTTAAATAGTTTAGGTTTTGAGGTTGATCAAGTAAAAAATTTAATGTTCAGTAATACAAACTTAGTTGTTGGTCAAATTACTAAAATTACTAAACATCCTAAATCAAATAAATTAAATATTTGTGAAGTAACAGTAGGCACTGAAATGTTAACTATAGTTTGTGGTGCAGCAAATGTAGTTATTGGTATTAAAGTTGTTGTAGCAAGGATAGGAAGTACTTTAGGTAATGGTCTTACTATTGTTGAAAGAACAATTCAAGACGTTGTTTCTTCAGGAATGCTTTGTTCATTAACAGAATTAGGATTAAGCGGTATTGTTCAGAATAAAGAAGAATTAAGTGGTATTATTAATTTACCAGATGATGCAATGGTTGGTAATATTAATCCATTACAATATTTAAATTTAGATGATACAATTTTTTTTATTGATTTAACAGTAAATCGTAGTGATTGTTTGGGGATTTATAGTATTGCTAGAGAATTAAGCGGTTATTTTAAAATTCCTTTAAAAAACATGGAAGTTAGTAGTATAGGAAAATTTGATAATAAAAGTCAAGTTAGTGTTCTTAATGGTAAAATTCAAGCTTTAGCAACATTAAAGATTGAATTTGATGATAAATCTGTAATAACACCAATTTGAATTAGAAGAACACTACAACTTGCAAATATTGTACCAAAAACTTTATCAGAAGATATTATTCATTTAGTAATGTTAGAATTGGGTCAACCCTTAATTACTTTTAGTGCCGATGTTTTAAAAAAACCATCTTTAAATATTTCACCTAAATCATACCCGGAAGGTAATTTGCAAATTAAAGAGGGTGATATTTTATTACACGATAAATATTTGGCTTTTAGTGTTTTAGGAGTTAGTCATAATATTGAATATGAAGTTAAACCAAGTTCCAAAGAAGTTTTTATATTTTCAATTAATCCTGATGTTACCTTAATGAGTAAACAAGCAAAGCGACATGGTGCTCTTATTAATACATTATTAGAACGTTTAACAAGACCAGTTGTTCCTGATTATTATTTAATTGCTTTACAACGTTATTTGTTTATTTTAGGACAATTACAAGTTAAATATGAAATTACTGGTTTTAGTAATGATGTTCCTTATCAAGTTAAAACAAAAGTGATCAATTTTAATTTTAATTTTATTAATAAAATTTTAGGTACAAATTTTGGGGTTAATGAAATAATTAATTATTTGACTATTATTGGTTGTCAAATTGAAATTGATGCAAAAAATCAAGAAATTTTAAAAGTAACAGTTCCTAATCATCGTAGTGATTTAAATAATGCTAATGATTTTAGTGAAGAAGTTGCAAGAGTATTTGGATATGATAAATTACCAGTTATTAAACCACAATTTAATGTATCATTTAAGTCACCAACGGCAATGGAAAATTTAATGATGAAGTGAAGACAACATTTAACAAGTTATGGTTTTAATCAAGTAAAAACATATAGCTTAACAAGTATGCAGAGATTAAATGATTTTAATTTTTTTAAATATAAAATACCTGTAAAATTAGAAGCACCTTTGACATTAACAAGAGAAGTTATGCGTTTTAGTTTGACAGATAGTTTATTAAGAATTTGTCAATATAATTATGCACGTAAAGAAACACAATTAAAAATTTTTACTGATGAAACTATTTATACAGGTGATGAAACTGATGATAATCATCATTTAGCTTTTATGATTATGGATAATTTTTGACCAAAAATTAATACTAATAAAATTACTAATAGTACGTATTATTTTATTAAAGGTTTTTTAGATAGTTTTTTAGCAAAAGTTATGCCAAATTTATTTAACTCTATTGTTTATAAAACAAATAATAATTCTTTAATGCATCCGTATTTAAGCGCAGATATTTTTTATGAGCAAGAACATATTGCTACTATTGGCGCACTGCATCCACAAACTGAAAAAATAATGAATGTTGAAAAAATATTCTTAGCAGAAATTAATTGTAGTAAGTTAGTTAAAATCATAGAAGAACAACAAAAAGTAGTTTCTAAATTTAAGCTTTGATCAAAATTTAATGCTTTAAGTCGTGATATATCAATTATTGTTAATAGCGATATTCAATTTTCTGATGTAAAAAATGCTATAATATTTGCAAATATTGATTTTTTAGAACAAATATCTTTGGTAGATTTTTATAATGATGAAAAATTAAAATCACAACATCAACACTCATTAACTTTTAATTTGAAATTTAATAGTCAAGAAGAACAATTAGATGAAACAAAAGTAAGTGGACAAATAAGTATTATTCAAGAAATATTAAAGAAAAAATTTCAAGCAATTATTCGTTAAAAATATAACAAAATATTAAATAATAACATTAATATATTTTTTTATTATATTAAATTTTTAAATTGGGTGAGATAATATGAAAACATTAAACAAAGATAATTTAAACTTTTATAAAATGGCGTTATTATTTATGATTCCAATTTGTGCACAATCTTTAATTGAAACATTAATAAACTTAATGAATAATTTTGTGGTTGGTCAATTTGGAAATGATGATGCTATTGCTGGAGTTGCATCATCAAGTAATATTTATGATATGGTTTGATATATCTTTTTTGCTATCGTTGCTACCGGTAATATTTTTACTGCTCAATATTTAGGTATTAAAGATAAGAAGAAAATTCAAGAAACTACTAATATAAAATTATTTTATACTTTAATTTTTTCAATATTTTTTGTTGTAATATTAGAATTATTTAGCAAACAAATTATGGGAGTAATTCTTGGTGCTGAAGATAATTCTCATCAAAATGCTATTGGTATTGCTGAAGAATATAGTAAATTAATTGCTTGAAATTACCCATTGTTAGGTTTTGCTTTTATTATGTCAATTACTATGAATACATGTGGTAATGTTAAAACACCATTGATAACTTCTATTTGCTCATTACTCTTAAATACATTTTTAGTTTGTATTTTATCATTACCATATAGTGGGGGACCACAATTAGGTATTGAAGGATTAGCAATAAGTTTAATTATTTCAAGAGCAGTAGAATGTTTTATATTGTTAGGTTATTTAATTTATAAAAAACCAATTTATGCTCCTAATTGAAATATTTTTAAATTTACAAAAGATTTACATAAAAAATATATTATTACTTTTATTCCTTTATTTGCTAGTCAAGTATTATTTGGTGTTTCAGTAGTAATGTTAACGGCTTTATATTCTCATTTTGGTGATACTGAAGTTGTTGCCGCTGTGCAAATTGTTGGTAGTGTTGTTGCTATTTTTTATTCTACTTTTAGGGGATATAATGCTTTAGTTGGATATGCTGTTGGTAGCAAGTTAGGTTCAGGAGAACTAGTACTGGCTAAAGAAAATGCTAACAAGATATTAAAATTGAGTTTTGCTATTTCAACTGTTATTGCTTTAATTATTTTGGGTAGTGCTTTTTGAGTTCCAAAAGTATTATTTCCAAATTTATCTAATAATGCTATGAAACTTGCAGTTTGATATATGGCTTTTTCAGCAATAACTTATTTTTTCATTAATATGATGCAACCGTTATTTAGTTTTCTTTATGCTGGTGGCTATACTTTAATTATTAGTATTGCTGATCTATTTTTAATTTGATTTATTGATATTTTTATTACTTTTGCTTTATTGCAGTGAACTGACTTAAGTATTAAAATGGTAATTATGATTTCGTGTTTAAGTAAATCAGCTGATTTTATTTGTGCTTATGTATTTTATAAAGTAATTCCTTGAAATAAAAATATTATTAATTCTAAAGTAGAAAATGTACCTCATCCGACATTTGAACCACGTGGATAATATAAAAATCCCTTTTTAATAATAGATTTTATTTTAATAAATTTTGTTTAAAAAATGTTAAAAAAATTCTATTATATTTTAGCAAATAAATTCATATTTATCGTTTTATTTTTATTGTATTTAATATACAATTATTATAGTTACTGGTGTGATTTTAGAGGATGGTAGAAGTAATGCTTTTTTTATTTTTAGTTATAATTAAACTTTTATAATAATTAAATTTTAATTATAACTAAATAAATACGGACATTAAAAATTTTGACATACCTTTATTATAAGAAATTTTTATTTTTTGAAAGAATTTTAAAAATAAGTTTAAGTAAATATATAAAAATAGTAATAACACCAGAACTAATAAAATCATTTTGGAATTAAAAAAGAAATTAAGAAATAATAAAAAAATAAAAAAAGCATGATTGTTTTAAAATTTTTTTATTTTTTTATAAAAAGGAGAAAGAAAATGTTAAAGTTTATAAGAAAATTTTATAATAAGTATCTTAAAAAGTACTGGGCGTATAAAGTTAATGGTTAGATTTAAAAAGAAGTTAAATGAGAGATAATACTCTCATTTTTTAATTGTTAAACAATTATAATTAATTATTTTATTAAACCAGCACTTTATTAAAGTAATTAATTATTACATAACTAAATAAAAAATTATTTAGGCTATTGTGCTGGAATTAACCAATAGTAATTTTTGTGTTGCTCTTTGAAAATTTCAAAAATTTTGGTTCCCTTCCCCTAGAACCCCTACCCTCCAAGGCTTATGCTACTGTAAGTAGCATAAGCCTTACGTATAGTAGATAAGTAGTTAGTAGTATATAAGCCTTATCACCTACAGTGATAAAAGGCTTATACATAGAAAGGATTTGTAATGATTAATGTTAATTTAGATATTAAAAATAAAATTAAAGAAACAACTAAAGGTATGTTATTAGAAATTGGTGAATATGAAACATGATTTCCTATTAAAGATACTATTATTGATGAAAAAAATAAAAAAATAGCATTAAAAATAATTGAAGATTTTTATTATAAATTAGGTAAAAAATCAATAACAAAAGATATTGAAAGTGTTAAAGGTAGTGATATTTTAAAATATATTAAAAATATTCCAAATATTACTAGAAATGAAAATAAATTAATATCTTGTGAATTTTATGAACAATATAATGTTTATTATATTTTTAAAAATGATAAAAATCAAGAATGTTTTAAATATAAAATTACATGAGAACAAGATATGAAAAGTTTTAAAATTAATAATCCATATAAAGATAATTATTTAGCAATAAATTATATTGTTATGCCGATGAAAGAAATAAATACTCATAATAGACTTGGTGCAAAACCTTTAATTTTAACAATTTAACGATTATTATTAATATTAAAGGTGATAGTTATTATGTTTAAAAAATATAAAGATGATCAAGAATTTTATAGTTTAGTCGGCATAAAGCCACAAACATTTTATAAAATGCTTGAAATTTTAAAAATTGCTGAGTCTAAACAAAATATTATGGTGGTAGAAAAAATAAAATTGTAATTGAAGAGCGTTTATTAATGACTTTAGAATATTGAAAAGACTATAGTGGTTATAGAGTTATTGCAAAAAGATATAATATTAGTCATGCTAGTTGCATTCGTAATATTTTTTGAATTGAAAATATTTTAATAAAAAGCGGAATTTTTAATTTACCTGGAAAAAAAGATTTAACAAAAAATAAAGGTACTAATAATAATTTGTTAGCTATTGATGCTACTGAAACTCCAATTGAAAGAATTAAAAAAAACTAAAATTACTTTTTTCAGGTAAAAAGAAACATCATTCTCTCAAATCCCAAATAATTATTGATATTTCCAATGGAAAAATTATTTCAACTGCTTTTTGTTTTGGAAGCATTCATGATTTTAAATTGCTTCTAAAATCTAAAACTTTTATTCATCCAGAAAAACAAGTTTTTGTTGATTCAGGTTATCAAGGTATACAAAATATTCATAAAAATACATTTTTGCCATTTAAAAAAAGTAAATACAATCAATTAACACCAATTCAAAAAGAATACAATAAAACTTTAAGTAAAATTAGAATTAAAATTGAACACGTATTTGCTAAACTAAAACGTTTTAAAATTTTAAGTTTAAAATATCGCAATAAAATACGAAGATTTGCATTAAGATTTAATTTAATAGCAGGAATATATAATTTTGAATTACCTTAGTTTTGCACCAAGTCTATTGAAGAAAAATATCGTAAGCAACAATATGGTAGTTTACTTATTTACAAAATTTTTGAGATATGTCATAGCAATAATATCGAAAACCTTATTTTATTATCAGATCCAACTAATGTTACTGTCGGTGAATTTTATGAAAAATTAGGATTCACTTATGCATGAAATAAAAAAAAACTTTTTTTTATGATTATGAAATTAATATACCTCATGCAATTTTTAATAAAAGAGATGAAATTGAAAAGTGAAAAAATATTAAAATAAAAGAAATTTTTATTGATTTTGATAAGTCAAAATCAAAAGCTATAAATGATGAACAAAAGATATTAGAGGATAGTGAAATATTATCTAGTATTTTAGATGAAGTTTTAATACATGAAGAATCAATTTTCAAGGAAGATTATCAAAAAGTTATTGATTTATTTAATCAACAAAGAGAACAAATAATCAAAAATCCAAAACAATGATGAAATACTTTAACCCCCAAACAAGTAGATGTTGTTAAAAATGAGGCAAAAAAATGATGAAATAACTTAACACCAGAACAAAGAAAAATAAAATTATTAGAAAAACAAGCATATCAAAAAAAGACAATAAAAAAAGATGATACTCCTTTATTGTGTGATTTTGATCAAAATATAAAAAATAAATTAGACTGCATGCAGTCTATGAAAACATCCACTCCTGTTTTTAAAAAAGATAATTTTAATATTTAGATTTTTTCTTTTCTCAAATGTCTTGTTTTTTAAAATTAACAATGTAAAATAAAATACATAATTAATTTAAAATATAAAAGAGTAAAATTAAATGGTAATTTAGAGACTTAGTGGTTGCTGTAAACTAAGCAAGTTTAATTTGAAGGTAACTTATATTATTAGCAATTTAAATAATAATTAAGTGCATTTACTTTGTAAATGAATTAGGATGGTACCGCGTTAAAAAACGTTCCTATTTGTGGAATGTTTTTTTTATTTTAAAAAGGAGTATAACAAATGAATAGAAATTTAAACAAAAAATATAATCATATTGAAATTGAAAAGGATCGTTATGAACAATGAGTAAAATCTGGATTATTTAAGGCAAATGTTAGTTCTATTAATCCTACATTTTCTATTATCTTACCACCACCTAATGTAACCGGACTTTTACATTTAGGTCATGCTTGAGATAGTACTATCCAAGATTTATTAATTCGTTATAAACGTTTACAAGGATTTAATACTTTATTTATACCTGGTATGGATCATGCTGGCATTGCCACGCAAGTTAAAGTTGCACAACGTATTAAAGAAGAACAAAAACTTAATTTGCAAGAATTAGGTAAAGATAAATTTCTACAACAAGCACGAAAATGAAAAACAGAATATGCACAAAACATAAGAAAACAGTGAGCAAAACTTGGTTTAGCATTAGATTATTCGCACGAAGTATTTACTTTAGATGAAAATGTTAAGCAAGCAGTTAATGAAGTATTTGTAAAGTTATATAAAGAAGGTTTAGTTTATCGAGGAAAAAAGATAGTAAATTGAGATCCAGAATTAAAAACCGCTATTTCTAATATTGAAGTAAATTATCATGAAACAAAAGGAAAAATGTATTATTTAAAATATTTTATAGAAAATAGTAGTGAATTTATTACTATTGCTACTACCAGACCAGAAACAATGTTTGCTGATCAGTGTATAGTTGTAAATAGTAAAGATAAACGTTATTTACAATTTATTGGTAAAATGGTTGTTAATCCGGCTAATAAAATGTTAATTAAAGTCATTGCTGATGATTATGTTGATATTAATTTTGGAACGGGTGCTATGAAATGTACACCAGCTCATGATGCTAATGACTATGAAATTGCATTACGTCACAATTTAGCAATGCCTATTTGTATGAATGTTGATGGAACTATGAATGAATTAGCACAATCATATATTAATCAAGATCGAATGGTATGTCGTAAACAATTAGTTGAACAATTAAGAAAAGAAAATTTAGTTGTAAAGGTTGAAGACCATCTTCATCAAGTTGGTTATTCAGAAAGAAGTAACGCTATTATTGAAACATATTTATCACAACAATGATTCATAAAAATGAAACCATTAGTTGAAATGATTATTGATAAACAAAAAAATAAGAAAACAAAGATTGATTTTCATCCAATATTATTTGAACAACAACTTTTGCAGTGATTAAATAATATTCAAGATTGATGTATTTCTCGTCAATTGTGATGGGGTCATTCGCTTCCAGTTTGATATCATAAAAAAACTAAGAAAATTTATGTTGATACTAATCCACCATCACCAATTAACGATTATATTCAAGAATCAGACGTATTAGATACATGATTTTCTAGTGGTTTATGACCTTTTGTAACCTTGGATTGACCACAAAAAAATGTTGATTTGCAAAAATATTATCCAATATCAGTATTAGTTACTGCTTATGATATTTTATTTTTTTGAGTTGCACGAATGATGTTTATGGGTTGAAAATTTACTAATCAAAAACCATTTACTAATGTTTTAATTCATGGTTTAATTCGTGATGAACAAGGTAGAAAAATGTCAAAATCATTAAATAATGGAATTGATCCAATGGAAGTTATTAAAAAGTATGGTGCGGATGCTTTACGTTACTTTTTAGTTAGCAATTGTGCTCCGGGTCAAGATTTAAGATTTAGTATTACTAAAGTTGAGTCAGCTTGAAATTTCAATAATAAGTTATGAAACGCTGCACGTTATGTACTAATGAATATTGATGATAATTTTCAATTGGATGAAAATATTGTTTATAATAATTCATTATCATTTATTGATCAATGAATTTTACAAGAACTTAATCAATTGATTATTTATGTAGAGCAATATATGGAAAAATATGAATTTGTTTTAGTAGTTAAAGCACTATCAAATTTTATATGAAATAAATATTGTTCTTGATATATTGAATTAAATAAAGTTAATTTACAAAATCAAGAGCAACAAAGTAACTCATTGCAAACATTATATTATGTTTTACAACAAATTATTATTATGGTTCATCCCTTTATTCCCTTTATCACAGAAGCAATTTATGAAGAAATGGGGTATAAAAATAGCATTTTAACAAATAAGTTTCCTAAAGTTAAAGTTATGAAAAAAACAAAAGATGTAACACAATTTGTTGAAATATTAATTGAAATTATTGGTAATATTCGAAAAATTCGTAAAGAACTTAATTTATTTTTAAAATTACCGTTAACTATTCATATCAATACGACTAATTCTTTTTTTGAATTAGAAAAAAATACTTTAAATCCTTATTTATTACAATTAACTAATAGTCAAATTGTTACTATTATTGATAGTCCGTTGTCTGTTAATAATAAAATAATTAAAATTATTAATTCAGCAGTAATAGAAATTAATGTTTCAAATTTATTTAATAAAGAAGAACAATTAGCAAAATTAAAAGAGGAATTATTTTATATTGAAAATGAAATAAAACGTAGTAAAGATATTTTAAGTAACCAACAATTTTTAGCAAAGGCACCACCAACAAAAGTTGAAATAGAAAAGCAAAAATTAGAAAAGTATCAAAATCAAAAAATTTTAATCAATGCCAAGATTAAAGAATTATAAAAAAAACTTTTATTTTAATTCAAGTTGAAAAATTTCATGATTTTCCAATTTAATATCATCGATACCTACTGAAAAATCAATAAATTCTTTACCATTTCAGTGTTCAATGTATCAAAATTTTTTATCTTCTTGAGTACCTTTTTTACCTTTTACAGCAACCAAAAATCTTCCGATTTGACTTTTTTCAACAGTAAAATCATTAGAACAAGCACTTAGTAAATTACCAAGTGTATTAAAAGTAGTAATATAATTAGTTTTTTCAAGAATAGTTTCCTTGCCGTTGATAGCTGTAATTTCAATATTAGTAGTAATGCTATTTTGATTAGTAGTACCATTTAAGAATTTTGGGATATAAATAATATTTAGTATTAATGAAGTTCCTAATATTAATATAATAGAATTATATTTGCATCATTTAATAAATGTTTTATTTTTAATTATTTTTGGAAATTATCCCCACATGTACTAGTGTGGAGGAAAAAATGAATTGAAATGAATTCAATAGCATATTTCAAACTGAAAACGATTGTTTGAAATATATAGCGAAGTTGAAAATAATGAAATGCATCAGGTGTGCTTCTTCTAGTTTGAATACTTCTGATTTGAGAAGAATACGATGTTTGAACTGTAACCAAACATTTAGTATTCTTTATGGAACCATTTTTTATAAGTCACAGACCCAAATGACATCTTGGTTTTATCTCATCTTTAGATGAATAAACACAAAGCATGGCATACCAGCAACCGATGTTGCAAGGGAATTGGGTGTTACCTATAAAACAGCTTGAAGAATGTGTCATGAAATCAGGACTAGAATTGGAAATCAAGATGCAGGTTTCATTGTTGATGGCACAGCACAGATGGATGAAATGTATCTTTCACATTTAGGTTTTAAAAAACAAGGAAGATCCTTGTTGAATAAAACTTTGATTGTTGGAGTTTATGAGAAAACCAGCAACAAACTAATTGTGAAGGTGCTGAAAAATGCAGATGAAAAAAACCTTTTAAGATTTGCATTGAAACACATTTTTACTGAGTGCTGTCTATTTACGGATTCTTGGAAGGGATATGTAAGTTTCAAAAACTTCTATCCCGAACATGAAATCGTAAATCATGAAGTTGGGTATGTGTCACCAACAGGTGTAAACACAAACCAGATTGAATCAGCATGAAAGCACATCCGACGAACTTTCCGAACACACATAAGAGTTTCAAAGCACAATATTCATTTATATGCAAAATAATCAGCATATAAATTCAATAACATACCTAGTTTTGAAACTGTAATTTTGTGTTTGATTTAAATACATGCAGGGATAATTTCCTAGGTAGGCTTTTATCTCCATTTATGTGATAAAATTTAAAAATAGTACATAAAGGGATAAAAGCCTTATTTTTATAAAATTATTTTCTCATTTCTTACCATCAGTTTTTATTTTTGTCATTATTATCAGCCTTTGCATTATCTTTTTTATTTTATTATACTTTAATTGTAAAATTAAAAAGGACACTTATATAAAAATTAAATTGTGTTAGTTCTATAATTAAGAAAAGAAAGGAATTAGCGCAATGTATAAGTATCTGAGTATTGAATCAATAATAGCAATAAAAGAATATAAAAATTATGGATTTTCGATTCGTAAAATAGCAAAAATTGTTGATTATAGTAAATCAACCGTACATAGAGTTTGTAGATTATTAAATAAAAACTTATTGCCATTAGAAATATTGAATCAATTTCAAAAAAATAAACAAAATTCAGGCAGAAAATTAATAATTTTAACTTTAACAGAAATTAATAGTATTAATCATTTGTTAATTACTAAAAAGTATGCTCTTGATATAATTGCTAACTTTTTAAAGGAAAATAAAATAAAAAGTATTTCAACAAAAACTTTATATAACATGTTTAAAACAAATCGAATGGTTTTTGATGAAAATAACTTATTGAGAAAAGGCAAAAATAAATCTCACAAACAAAAAGAAACTAGGAGCAAAATTAATAATTGTAAGTCTATTCATGAAAGAAATTTAATCATTCCTAATATTAAAAATATACAAGAATTTGGTCATTTAGAAGGTGATACTATCATTGGCAAAGATCATAAAAGTTCTATTATTACTTTGGCTGATATATGATCAAAAACCACAATTCCTTTAGTAACTAAAAATCATAAATCAGAAAATATTACGAAAAGTATAATAAAATTTATTTCAAAGTTACAAAAAGGAACAGTTAAAACCATTACTTTTGATCGTGGTAAAGAATTTAGTAAATGAAGATTAATCGAAAAAATTTGTAATGTCAAAATTTATTTTGCAGATCCTGGTAAACCTTGCCAAAGGGGTTTAAATGAAAATAATAATGGTATTTTAAGAAGATATTTACCAAAATCTACAGATCTATCTTCATATAAACAAAAAGATTTAAATTTTATAGCATTTCAAATTAATTCTACACCCAGAAAATCGTTTTAATTTTCAAAAAAACTCTTGATATTACTTTTAATTTAAAATTAAAAGTAATATTTTTATATCAGGGGTGATTTTTTGTGACTAATAATGAATTAATTGATGTTTTAAAAAACAAAAAAGATGAAGAATTTATAAAAATTATTAGACATTTTAAAAATAGAATTAAACAAATTGAGAAAAAAGAAAAATTAGATGCAATTGATAAAAAATTTAAAGAAAAAGGAATTCAATGTCCAAATTGTAAATCTTATTGATGTGTAAAAAATGGTTTTAAGAATAATAAGCAAAAATATTTATGCAAAGATTGTAAAAGTAGCTTTGATGCTTTAAGAAATCATTTTTTACATTGAAGTCATTTATCTCATGAACAATGAGATTGAATAATTTGATTGTCATTGTTAGGTCAATCTGCTTATACTATTTCTCAATTTGCTAAAATTTCAAAAACATCAGCATGATTTAATCGTCAAAAATTTATGAAATCATCACAATTAGCAAAAACACAAAAACCATTCACAAAATTAAAAGGTAGAATTGAAATTGATGAAACTTTTATCAAAGAAATTCATAAAGGAAATTTCAAAAATCCAGATGATCCAAGAAAAAAATGAATTGAAGAAAATGCTAAAGATTTAAACTGTTGTATTGAAATGGCAATGGATGAAAATAAAAATATTTATGCTCAAACAACAAATACTAAAAGATTAACAAAAAAATGAGTACAAGAAAATTTAACATCTAAGCTTATCGAAGAAAAATCAATTATAGTTTGTGATATGCAAATACTATATGATACAGTAGCTAAACAAACAAAATGTACTCTCAAGAAATTTAAATCAAAAGAAAATAAAGAATTAAATTATAAAAATTTAAGTAATATCAGTAAAATACAATCAAGTTTAAAAGAATTTATTACTCATTATCATGGCATTGGATTTACCAATATTCAAAATTACCTCAATTTATGAAAATTTAAATACCAACATTATAAAATATCACCTTATGCAAAATCTGAAGCATTATATTTCAGTTTGTAAAAAAAATAAATCCCAAAATTAAATAAAATAAAATTTTAGGCCAGGTTGATGATTTTTTTTATTTCATCAAGAGTTTTTTTGAAAATTAAAAGAAAATCGCTCTCTTATAAAAGACCAATAGATTTAATACAATTATTTTAAAAAACTGTCCCATTTATATTTACAACTCAGGTTTAAATAAATCACTATTACGTCAAAATTTATGATCTTTTGTATCTTTTTTATTATCATTATCTAAACTATCATCAAAAAGTGATGGATCGATTTCATAGTGTTTACCACTTAAAGCATTATTAATAGCATTTTGATATTCCGAATTGGCTCTCATAATTTTATTACGATCCATTTTTGGATTAAGAATAGCAATAACTAGTATAATAGCAATTGGTAAAATTGCTGATGCTGCTGTAATATATGTTAATATTTGAAAAGCTTTAAAATTTGCTAATCCTTTTAATCAAGGTAAAGCATTAGGATTAAAATCATCAGGTTTATCTAAAAAAGAAGTAAATGTTCTTTTTAATGAATCATCTGTTGTCATATAAATTAAATTTGAAATGGTATAAATTATTCAAAAAATTAAAATAACTATTAAAAAATATGATGTTTGATATAAATCACGACCTAATTTTGGTGGTTTTAAAATTGAATATAAAAAGCCTCCATTTAGAACTATTGTTGTAACAATAGTGAAAACTATAGTTTTTGATTGTTTTGCAAAATTATAATAGTAAGGTGCACTATTATTTTTAATTTGAAAAGTACCTGCTATAAAATAAGTTAGTATATAAGTAGCTATTGCTAGCACTGTTGTTAATAAGAAAAAAGCTGATAATATTTTCTTTAAAAGTGGAATATATTTTGGTTTATTCATATACGGGTAAAATTTAGGATTTGTGGCGGGATGTTGCGGTAATACACCTAACTTTGCTAAATTTGCTAAACTATTATTATCAAGATTATTAATATTTAAATTATTACCTAGATTCCCAATGCCACCAATATTAGGATTTGTATCAACATTCTGATTATTTGGAGTAACACTTGGCTTAACCTCAGTAGCATCATCACTAAAATTATTTAATGCGGTAATTTGATCATTTAATTCATTAAAAGTATTATTATCAAACCGTCTTATTCGTTCAAGACTTTCTTTTTCCACAGTCTTACAAATATTAGTAATTGTAACTATTAATAAGTTACGCTCTTCAAGAATTTCAATACGATTTTTAGGAGAACTTTTAGTAATACTCAAACTACGATTTACCAAATTAGAAATTAACTGCAAAAATTCTATTGCATACTTTTTATCTTTTAATTCTTTTAGTTCTTTTTCAAGAAAAAATAAATTAGAAATTTGTAATTCTAAAATTTTTAAAAGTTCTTCATTAGCAAAAATAGATTTTCTAACAATTAAATTATTTAAACTGTTATATATAGTACTTGATATTTCATAGTATAATGGAACATTTAAATCTTCTTCTGAGTACACTTTTTCGGTTTTTTTCTTTGTAACTCTTTTTACTTTTGGTTTAACCAATGTAATGTCACTATTTTCTTCTACTAACTTTTTTTCTGTAACATCAGTATTTTTATTACTTTTCATTATATGTATCACCTCTTGAGTTTAAAACATCTATAATTATATACTAAATATTCAAAAAAAATAAATCAATTGCAATATTTTTATTAAACTTTCCTTTTTTGATATTGTAATCTAATTCATATAATTTTAACAAAATATTATTAATATTTAAATTAATATTTAAATATTGTTCTAATATTTTTACTTGAAACTTAGAAATATTTAATATATTGGAAATATCTTCATTACTTTTTTTTTGTTTAACTAAAATTTTGATATCTCTAATTAATTCTAATTGATATACAAGAATATTAATCAATTTAATTTTATCATAATTAATAACATTATAATAGTTATATTGTGTTCAAAAATTGTTATAATCTTTTTTTAATATATATTCAACAGTTTTAAAAATATTTGTTTCAAAATATTTAGGAACCACCTCAATAATAATATCTGAAGTTATTTTTTTTCCAATTAATCTTAATTTTGATAACTCATTTAAAATAATACCGACATCATTTGGCAAGTATTCTAAAAGAAAATTAGTTGCTTCTTGAGTAATGTTAATTTTAAAATTATTGCAAAATTTATTAATTAATAATAATAATTGTGATTTTGTATAATTTTTAATTTTGATAATATTAAATTGTTGAAATTCTCTACTAATTTTAAAATCAACATTTAAACTTTTAATAATTATCATTGTTTTTTGATTATGATTAAGCAAAGCATTAACAAATTTTTTTTCTTTAATATATTTTTGTCATAAATTACTGCTATCATTAATTACGATTACTTTATTTTCTTCAAATATACTCATAATTTGAATTTCATTAATAATATTAACAATTGTATCCTCTTGTAATTCATATAGATTATAATCATAATTTTCTTTTTTATGATTTTTTTTAATTAATTGTTCAATATTTTTTCTTACTAAATACTCATCTTGACCATGAACAATATAAACCATGTTTCCAACCTCACAAAATTATTAATATATTTTATGTTAATGTTATAATATCATAATGTTTCATATATAATCACACTTTTATTTTTTCCTCAATAATAAACTTTTTTAAGATTATTCAGTGTTTCAATATTCGGAAAATACTTTTGTTTTTGATAATATTCCAAATTTGAACTTTTATCTTATATAGTAATTATTATATCTAATGTTTTAAAACATTATCACTTTTCAACTAAATTATAAAGATCTTCAGCAACCGCTTGATGCACTAATGTTGTTGGATGAACTTCATCAAAGAAGAAATAATTACCTGAGTTGTAAATATAAATGGGACAGTTTTTTAAAATAATTGTATTAAATCTATTGGTCTTTTATAAGAGAGCGATTTTCTGGGTGTAGAATTAATTTGAAATGCTATAAAATTTAAATCTTTTTGTTTATATGAAGATAGATCTGTAGATTTTGGTAAATATCTTCTTAAAATACCATTATTATTTTCATTTAAACCCCTTTGGCAAGGTTTACCAGGATCTGCAAAATAAATTTTGACATTACAAATTTTTTCGATTAATCTTCATTTACTAAATTCTTTACCACGATCAAAAGTAATGGTTTTAACTGTTCCTTTTTGTAACTTTGAAATAAATTTTATTATACTTTTCGTAATATTTTCTGATTTATGATTTTTAGTTACTAAAGGAATTGTGGTTTTTGATCATATATCAGCCAAAGTAATAATAGAACTTTTATGATCTTTGTCAATGATAGTATCACCTTCTAAATGACCAAATTCTTGTATATTTTTAATATTAGGAATGATTAAATTTCTTTCATGAATAGACTTACAATTATTAATTTTGCCCCTAGTTTCTTTTTGTTTGTGAGATTTATTTTTGCCTTTTCTCAATAAGTTATTTTCATCAAAACCCATTCGATTTGTTTTAAACATGTTATATAAAGTTTTTGTTGAAATACTTTTTATTTTATTTTCCTTTAAAAAGTTAGCAATTATATCAAGAGCATACTTTTTAGTAATTAACAAATGATTAATACTATTAATTTCTGTTAAAGTTAAAATTATTAATTTTCTGCCTGCATTTTGTTTATTTTTTTGAAATTGATTCAATATTTCTAATGGCAATAAGTTTTTATTTAATAATCTACAAACTCTATGTACAGTTGATTTACTATAATCAACAATTTTTGCTATTTTACGAATCGAAAATCCATAATTTTTATATTAGACTTGGTGCAAAACCTTTAATTTTAACAATTTAACGATTATTATTAATATTAAAGGTTTTGCACCAAGTCTAATAAAACTTTAAGTAAAATTAGAATTAAAATTGAACACGTATTTGCTAAACTAAAACGTTTTAAAATTTTAAGTTTAAAATATCGCAATAAAATAGGAATATTTGCATTAAGATTTAATTTAATAGCAGGAATATATAATTTTGAATTACCTTAGTTTTGCACCAAGTCTAATTAATTCATTTTCTTCAACAGAACGATTATCTTTGGTTTTAAAACTACCTGAATTAGTAAATTGTTTAATCCAATTATAAGTAGCTGCCCTTGTAACATTATATTCTTTAGCAAGACAAGACACTGACTTACCACTTTGATATAAAGCTACTATTTGTTTTTTAAATTCATCTGAATATGAGTTAATATTGGCCATAATTATAGTTCCTTTCTTTTAACAAATTTGTTCACTTGTCTACGTAATTAGTGTCCAATAAAGTGTAACCCATCCAATAGTTTCGATTTGTGTTCCTATTTCCTTAGTTAATATTTCAGTTACAGAGACTTCATTTATATCAGATATAATATTATTTTTTAATTTGTCATTAACTACAACTTTTGAAGGTTTATCTTTAACATCAATATCATTAGAAAATTTTATTGTTAATCCACCATGTCTTTGTTTATCATTTCCATTTTTATTTTTAAAAGTAGCGTTTGGTTGATTTAAAATATCTTCAATGGATTTATTTTCTAATAGAAAATTATATGTTTGTAGTCTAGTTTTGTCTGTCATTTTACAGTACTAGTTTAGATTAATTCTGTCTTCAAATTTTATCATAAAATGGGCAATTGCTGTATTTCAATTTTGAATGGGCATTGTTCATTTTTTTGTTATATTTTCGATTGCTAAGTAAAATATTTTAAAAACTGCCATATCGTTAGGAAAAACTTTTTTATTTCTTATAACTTTTCGTAATTGACTATTAACAGATTCAATAGCATTTGTGGTATAAATCACTCTTTTGATTTCTGCAGGATAACTAATAAAAACCATTAAATTATCTCAATTTTTATATCAGGATTTAGTAATTTGAGGATATTGTTTATTTCATTTATTTTCAAACAATTCTAAAGCTTGCATTGCTTGTTCTTCACTACATGCACTATAAATTGGTTTTAAATCTGCAACTAGTGCTTTTCGATGTTTGTATGAAACATATTTTAAACTCTTTCTAATTTGATGAACTATGCATAATTGATGTTCGGTTTTAGGATAAACTGATTGTATTGCTTCTGACATGCCTGTTAAATTATCGCTACAAGCAATAAGAATATCATTTAAGCCTCGATTTTTCATTTTTGTTAAATTTGCTAATCAAAATTTAGCACCTTCATTTTCACTAATTCACAAACCTAAAACATCTTTTTTACCTTCTAAATCAACTCCTAGTGCTATATAAACCGATTTGTTAATAATGCGTTTATCTTGTCGTACTTTAACTACTATACAATCAAAATAAACAATCGGATAAATGCTTTCTAATGGTCGATTTTGCCATGCTTTAACATCATCTATCACATCATCAGTAATTTCACTAATATCAGCACCATGATATAACTCTTGCAATTGCGTTCTAATATCTGATAATGTCATTCCTTTGGCATATCAAAGAAAGAACTTGTTGATCAAAACCATCAAATCTTCTCTGTCTTTTTGCAACTATTACAGGATTAAAATTACTATTGCGATCTCGTGGTACATCGATCTCAATTTTACCTTGTTGAGTTATTAATTTTTTTGAACTTATACCATTACGAACATTATCACTATTACTATGTTGATTTTTTTCATATCCTAAATAATTTTGCATTTCAGAATTCAACATTTTTTCTACTAATCTTTTAGTTAATTCTTTATATAGACCTCCTTCTTTAAACATTGTTGTTAAATCTTCAATATTTTCTAGTAATAAATCTACTGCTTTTGATATTGGATCATTATTATTAAGATTATCTTTTTTAGCCATCTGTAACTCACTCTTTCTAGTCACTTAATTATATTTACTAGAATTAATTAAACACAGTTATTTTTGTAAGTTACACAGATTACTAAACATTACCCAATTTTGGTTAAAACTTAACTAATTGTAAAATACACAAAATTTGATAACATATAACTGTTATCCAATATATAAGTTTTAACCCATTACTTTATTTTTAAAAGTAAATGGGTTTTAATGTTTAAAAGGAGACATTAAAATGACAGACAAAACAAAATCTCAAACATATAATTTTCTATCAGAAAATAAATCCATAGAAGATATTAAAAAACAAACAAACATTGAAGTTATGGAAAACAGTAGACATGGTGGATCAACATTTAAAATAATTGAAAAAATTACTGCTAATGATAAACAACTTAATGATGACCTATCCGAAAATATTGATGAAAATTTAGAAATAGTTGCTACTAATTTAACAGATAACGAAAAAGAACCAAAAACAAATAACGATATATTATCAAAATTGAAAAATTTATTACCGACTTCAATTTTAAATACAAAAGAAATATCAAAATTACAAACAACAATTCAAGAACAAGCAAAAGACATTCAGAAACTTAAAAAACAAATTGAAGAATTTAAAAAAACAAAAGAAAGTGATATTAATTTAACAAAATATACATATAATTCTGTAACAATTTATGATGAAAAACAAAGAAAAAAAACGGGAATTGAAAAAATTTACGAAGAAATTTTACCAATTAAAGATGAAATAATTTTTGTAACTACTCTTGTACATATTAATAATTCTATTACCGAAGAAGTGATTGATTTTCAAGAACTTACAAACGGTAATATTGAAGTCATGAAACAATTGAAAAAATATGAAAATCTCAATAAATATAAAGATGATCTTCTCTTAATTGAACCAAATTCAAATCCAGAAAAAAATATTAAAATTGAACCTGTATCAATTAAAAAATTTTTAAGTGAACAAGAAAAAATATCAAACTGAAAAATATCAAAATCAGAATTAATAATATTTATTTCTCTTTCATTATTAAGTATTACACTTTTAGCAATACCTGTTGCTGTACCAGCATTAGTCCCTATTATATCAACAATATTATGAGAAAAAACTTTAGTATCAATAGTAGGTATTGGTATTGCTTGAATTGTTAATAAAGGAATATGAACTATTGCAACAGAAAAAACAAAAAAAGTTGAAGTATGAATTAAACAAAAATTTTATTCATTAATTCGTAAAATACCATTTGTAAACAAAAGAAATCTTGGTAAAACTAAAGAAGAACTAGAAATTAAAAAAAATGTTGAAAAAAATATAGAAAATTTAACTAGTAATAAGTTAGAAACAAAATTAAAAACTCAATATGATATTTTAAAACAAGAATTAGATAATAGAAAAGATAAAAAACTAGACGAAATAATAAGTAATGAAACAATAAATCATAACTCAAATAGTATTTTAGAAAATTCAATTATTAAATCAAAAAATAATCATAATTTTGATTCATCTATACGAAATACAATAAATCAGCAAGAGCAACTGCCTTCAACAAGTTCAAATCATAACTGAAATAAAGTAAAATGCTTATTAACATAAGCAATAAGTAATAAATTTAATTAAATATTAAAGTCTTAATCACTATTTTAAAAAATAGTGATTATTCATTATTTATTACACATTTTTTGTTTTAAAAATATATAATTCTTCTTGGATATTTTAAGGATAGAAAAAAATATTCAAAAATATTGAAGAGAGGAATTTTACAATATGGAAAAATGAAGTCAAGCAAATAAAGATAAACGCGCAAAAGACGCTGAAAGAATAAACAAAGCATGAGGAGAAAAAAACGAACGTGAAAGACGAGAAAGAGTTGCTAATGCTCTTGGATTGGAAAAAGATAAAACAAAAGTAAACAGTGAAGCTTCAACAAGTAAAAGTCAAAGTTTTAGTAGTAAATCACAAAAAATGTAAAAAAATATATAAAGAGGTTGTAATTACAACCTCTTTATATATTTAAAATTGATTTTAAAAATATTATTTCATTAGACTGGGTGCAAAACCTTTAATTTTAACAATTTAACGATTATTATTAATATTAAAGGTGATAGTTATTATGTTGAAAAAATATAAAGATGATCAAGAATTTTATAGTTTAGTCGGCATAAAGCCACAAACATTTTATAAAATGTTTGAAATTTTAAAAATTGCTGAGTCTAAACAAAAATATTATGGTGGTAGAAAAAATAAAATTGTAATTGAAGAGCGTTTATTAATGACTTTAGAATATTGAAAAGACTATAGTAGTTATAGAGTTATTGCAAAAAGATATAATATTAGTCATACTAGTTGCATTCGTAATATTTTTTGAATTGAAAATATTTTAATAAAAAGCGGAATTTTTAATTTACCTGGAAAAAAAGATTTAACAAAAAATAAAGGTACTAATAATAATTTGTTAGCTATTGATGCTACTGAAACTCCAATTGAAAGAATTAAAAAAAACTAAAATTACTTTTTTCAGGTAAAAAGAAACATCATTCTCTCAAATCCCAAATAATTATTGATATTTCCAACGGAAAAATCATTTCAACTGCTTTTTGTTTTGGAAGCATTCATTATTTTAAATTGCTTCTAAAATCTAAAACTTTTATTCATCCGGAAAAACAAGTTTTTGTTGATTCAGGTTATCAAGGTATACAAAATATTCATAAAAATACATTTTTGCCATTTAAAAAAAGTAAATACAATCAATTAACACCAATTCAAAAAGAATACAATAAAACTTTAAGTAAAATTAGAATTAAAATTGAACACGTATTTGCTAAACTAAAACGTTTTAAAATTTTAAGTTTAAAATATCGCAATAAAATACGAAGATTTGCATTAAGATTTAATTTAATAGCAGGAATATATAATTTTGAATTACCTTAGTTTTGCACCAAGTCTATTACATAAATTAAATAATGCGATTGGTTCGGGAATAGGAGCAGTCTCTGCTGTCCTAGGTGTTGCCTTACCAGCATTAGCTCCAATAATTGGTGCGGTTGCAGCAATATTAATTGCACAATGATACATATGACAAATTTCTGACTATGATAATGGTAATGGAGTTGTTATTGATATGGTTGGTTTAACACCAACATGAATCGTTAATGTTTCATCACAATAAAAAATAATGGCTTTTCTCCCTTTATGTACTATTTTTAAATTTTATCACATAAATGCTGAGAAAAGCCTATCTACGGACTTCTCCCCACATTTTTAAATCAAACATAACATTACAGTTTCAAAACTAGGTATATTGTTGAATTTATATGCCGATTCTTTTGCGTATAAATGAACATGATGTTTTTCAACTTTGATATGTGTTTTAAATGTTCGTCTGATGTGCTTTCATGCCGATTCAATCTGGTTTATGTTTACGCCAGTTTTTGAAACATAGCCATCTTGATGGTTAACTGTTTCATGCTTAGTGAAAACTGATTTAAAATGGCGATATCCTTTTCAAGAATCAGTATGTACATCACACTTTGAAGAAATGTGGTTTCTTGCAAATTGCAAAAGATTTTTTTGATTTGCATTTTTCAACACTTTCACAATTAAATTATTGGTTGTTTTTTCATAAATCCCAACAATCAAAGTTTTATTTTTTAAGGATCTTCCTTGTTTTTTAAAACCCATATGTGAAAGATACATTTCATCCATTTGCACTATGCCCTCAACAATGAATTGAGGTTCTTGTTTTGCAATTGCACTTCGGATTTTATGACCCATTCTTCAAGCAGTTTTCAAAGTTACTCCCAATTCTTTTGCAACATCAGTTGATGGAATTCCATGTTTGGTGTTTATTCATCTAAAGATGAGATAAAACCAAGATGTCAAAGGTGTTTGTGACTTGTAAAAAATGGTGTCATGAAGAATACTAAATGTTTGATGACATTTCAAACATCTTATTCTTCTTAAATCAGAAGTATTCAAATTTGTTCAAGAACACCTCATACATTTGTTTTCCTTCAAACTTGCTATATATTTCAAACAATCTTTTTCTGTTTGAAATATATTGTTGAACTCATTCAATTTCATTGTTTCCTCCACAAGTACATGTGGGGAGAAGTCCGAAAATAATAATACTTAAATTTATTAAAAACAGACCTGTGAAATAGGTCTGTTTTTAATAAATTTATTTTTAATATAACATAAAATTTAAACGACATAATTAACATTTTTCACTGATTTATCGCTTTCAATAATTTTTTTAGCATCCGCTAATTTAATGGCTACCATTTTCGTAATTCCTTGATTTTGCATAGTTGTACCATATAATACATCACAATTTTCCATTGTGCCTGGACGATGAGTAACAATAATAAATTGTGTATATTGTGAAAAACTACGAACATATCTAGCAAAACGCTCTAAATTTGCTGGATCCAATGGTGCTTCAACTTCATCTAATATTGTCAATGGCAACGGCTTGACTTTTAAAATAGCAAATAATACCGCTAATGCAACTAATGATTTTTCACCACCTGATAATAAGTTTAAATTACTAATTCTTTTACCAGGAGGATTAGCAAGCACTTCCAAACCTGTATTTAAAATATCATCAGGTGATGTATATCGTAAACTACAAGTGCCTCCACCAAATAAAGTTTGAAATGTTTCGGGCAATACCATATTAATAGCTTTGATTGTTTCATCAAATTGCGTTACCATAACATTATCCATTTCATCAATGGCTGTTAACAACGATTGTGATGCTAATTGTAATTCATCATGTTTAGTTTTTAAACGTAAATAACGTTCATTTTCATTTTCAAATTCTTCAATAGCATTAATATTTACAAATCCTAAATCTTCAATTTCACTACGTAATTGTTGTACCAAATTACGTGCTTGTTGTTCGTCTGCTAATGGTTCACTATAATGTTCTCTAGCATATTCATAAGTTAAATTATAAGTTTCAACTAAACGTCTTAAATGTTGTTCTACTTTTGAATCCATTTTTACTTGTTCAAGCTTTTGATTATTTAATTTATCACTAGTCATAAAATGTTCTTGATTTAAACTATATAATTCATTTTCTAAACTTTGCATTTTTTCTAATAATTGATGTTTCTGTTTACGAATTAATTGTAGTTGACTTTTTATTGTTGCTTGATCATATTTAGAATTTTCATATTGAATAAAAATATCATTTAATTGGTTTGTAGTATCAATATCTAATTTTTTACCAGTTAATGTTTGATATTGAGTAGTTAATAATTGTGATTGATTAGTGATATCACTAATTTCACTAATCAGTTTATTTATTGTTAAAGTAATTGTCAACTTTTGACCTTGATAATTATTTAATTCGCTTTCAATACTTGTTCTTTGGACATTTATATTAACTAATTGTTGTTCTAATGATTTAATTTCTTCTTTTAATTCAGAAACTATTAACTTTTCTTTAAAAACATTAATACTATTTTGATGTTGATAACCCCCAACAATAGCACCACCAGCTTTAATTAATTGACCATCTAAAGTTACACATTGGTATTTAGCAGCAATTAATTGTGAAATAACTCTTGCGCTTTCTAAGTCTTCACAAATAATAGTACGACCTAAAAGAAAATTAATAATGGGCTGAATTCTATTATCAACTGCTGTAACTAAATGATGAGCAAAACTTAAATAACCCGATTTACTATTAACAATAATTTCATCTTCTTTAGTCGCTGTTCGAACTTGAATTGAATTTAAAGGTAAAAAAGTGGCAATTCCCGCTTTATTTTGTTTTAAAAATTCAACAGCCTTGGTTGCATCTTTGTTAGTCGCCGTAACAATGTTTTTTAAAGTATTGCCCAATACTTTAACAATCGCTTCACTATAAAGATCGGGCACCGAAATTAAATCACTCACTACTCCAATGATGCCATATAGTTTATCTTTATTATTTCAAATTGTTTGAACACCCAAATATTTTTGATTTTGTCGTTGTTGATAATTAATTACCGATTCTAATTGTGCTTTTTTTTCACCTAAACCACGATGAATATTATTTTGTCCTAAAATTAAATCTTGATGTTGAACATTTAGTTCTTCAAATAAATTATTAATTTTATCAAAATTTTCTTGTTCTTTTTTTTGTAAAAAAGTTTTTTGTTCAATAATAGTAATCAAAGTTTCAATTTCATTTTTTAATTTTTCAACTTCTGTTTGATCTTTTATTTCACTTTGTTTTGTTTTCATTAACGATTTTTGTTGTTCTAAAACTTGCAATAAACTATTAACATTAGATAAATTCATTTCTAAACTATTAATGTTTTTATCTAAATCATAACTTTTGTTTTTTGAAAATTTTAATTGTTGTTCATTCTTACTAATATTTAAATTAAGTTGTTGTTGTAAAATTTCATTATCATTTATACTAACTGTTGTAAGTTTTAATTGATTATGATATGTCTCCAAATCTTTAACAATAATAGTAATTTCATATTTTTTTAAATTATCACGTAATTCAACATAAGTTTTAGCTTTCTGTGCTTGTTTTGCTAATGGTTCAATTTTTCTACTTATTTCACTAATAATATCATTAACTCGAACTAAATTTTCATTAGTACGCTCTAATTTACGTAATGACTCTTCTTTCCTCTTTTTGTATTTTGAAACACCAGCAGCCTCTTCAAATAAAGTTCTTCTTTCTTCTGGCTTAGAATCAGCAAATCGTGAAACATTACCTTGACTAATAATTGCAAGTGAACCTTTAGCTAAACCTGTACCCATAATAATTTCTTGTACATCTTTTAAACGAACACGAGCTTTATTAATGTAATATTCATTTTCTGAACTATTACGAAAAGTTTTTCTAGTAATTTGTACTTCATTAAAATCAACTTTAAATATTTTATTAGTATTATCAAAAACTAAAGTAACTTGAGCACTATTTAATGGTTGTTTTCCTTTAGCACCATTAAAAATTATATCTTCACTATTTTCACCACGTAATGATTTAACTGATTGTTCACCTAAAACTCAACGAATAGCATCATTAATATTAGACTTCCCAGAACCATTAGGGCCAACAATACCTACAATATTAGTATAAAATTCTATTGTTAAAGGCTCTGCAAATGACTTAAAACCATATGCTTCGATTCTTTTTAAGAATGCCATCTTACCTCACCTATTTTAAAATATATATTTATATTTTACCATGAATCAGCTTAATATTTATTGTTAAGATTTAGCAGAAATATTACTTTATTTGCATTATTATTTGTTCTTTAATTGTTTTATAATAAAATTTATTAATTCACAAATAAAATAATGTAGTACTAATAATAGTACTAATAATTAACATTATAACTAAGATGCTATTAATTCATAATGGAATTCCAATAATTGAATAATTAAAGTTGAGGATGTTATAAGGATAAATAAAATTTTTAACATCATTTGCTTGTAAAATACCGGCTCTAATATAAATATAAGTTAGATAAATAATTGGATAAATAACCACTAATATAAATTGTTTTTTAATATTGATATTAAATTTGTTTTTTCTAAACGTTAAAATTAAAAAAATAATCATCAATATTGGTGATACTAAATGATCTAAAAAGGAACAAAATAAAGATAAATTATTCAATTTTCAAAATCAATTAAGTTCTAAATCTAACTTTGAAACACTATCAATAAATATCCCCACTCAAAAAATAAGGGCAGTAATGGTTATGTATATTGTTAAATTAATTTGACTATAAATATTAGTGAATATATTTGTCTGCTCTTTTTGATGATAAATTAAAGAAAATAAAAATCAAATATTAACAATAAATATTGTTTGAGAAGACCAAAATGATAACATTACATCAAAGTTTTGTAATACTATATAATTATAAAAATTATCTTTATTAGTACTATTAACATATCAAAATTCAGTAAATACAGAAAAGATGATAGTCAATATTGATAAAATAAAAATTAATATACTGGATAGGTTACACTTTATTGGACACTAATTACGTAGACAAGTGAACAAATTAGTTAAAAGAAAGGAACTATAATTATGGCCAATATTAACTCATATACCGACGAATTCAAGAAACAAATGAGGCTTTTATGTAATCTGTGTATCTTTGTTTTACAAGGTACTAGTTTAGATTAATTCTGTCTTCAAATTTTATCATAAAATGAGCAATTGCTGTATTTCAATTTTGAATAGGCATTGTTCATTTTTTTGTTATATTTTCAATTGCTAAGTAAAATATTTTGAAAACTGCCATATCGTTAGGAAAAACTTTTTTATTTCTAATAACTTTTCGTAATTGACTATTAACAGATTCAATAGCATTTGTAGTATAAATTACTCTTTTAATTTCTGGTGGATAACTAATAAAAACCATTAAATTATCTCAATTTTTATATCAAGATTTAGTAATTTGAGGATATTGTTTATTTCATTTATTTTCAAACGATTCTAAAGCTTGCATTGCTTGTTCTTCACTACATGCACTATAAATTGGTTTTAAATCTGTAACTAGAGATTTTCGATGTTTGTATGAAACATATTTTAAACTATTTCTAATTTGATGAACTATGCATAATTGATGTTCGGTTTTAGGATAAACTGATTGTATTGCTTCTGACATGCCCGTTAAATTATCACTACAAGCAATAAGAATATCATTTAAGCCTCGATTTTTCATTTCTGTAAAATTAGATAATCAAAATTTAGAACCTTCATTTTCACTAATTCATAAACCCAAAACATCTTTTTTACCTTCTAAATCAACTCCTAGTGCTATATAAACTGATTTGTTAATAATCCGTTTATCTTGTCGTACTTTAACTACTATACAATCAAAATAAACAATCGGATAAATACTTTCTAATGGCCGATTTTGCCATGCTTTGACATCATCAATAACATCATCAGTAATTTGACTAATAACACTGTCACTAATATCTGCACCATGATATAACTCTTGCAACTGCATTCTAATGTCAGATACTGTCATACCTTTTGCATATAGTGAAAGAACTTGCTTTTAATTTTCACAAAAAATCTTGATATTACTTTTAATTTAAAATTAAAAGTAATATTTTTATATCAGGGGTGATTTTTTGTGACTAATAATGAATTAATTGATGTTTTAAAAAACAAAAAAGATGAAGAATTTATAACAATTATTAGACATTTTAAAAATAGAATTAAACAAATTGAGAAAAAAGAAAAATTAGATGCAATTGATAAAAAATTTAAAGAAAAAGGAATGCAATGTCCAAATTGTAAATCTTATTGATGTGTAAAAAATGTTTTTAAGAATAATAAGCAAAAATATTTATGCAAAGATTGTAAAAGTAGCTTTGATGCTTTAAGAAATCATTTTTTACATTAGACTTGGTGCAAAACTAAGGTAATTCAAAATTATATATTCCTGCTATTAAATTAAATCTTAATGCAAATCTTCGTATTTTATTGCGATATTTTAAACTTAAAATTTTAAAACGTTTTAGTTTAGCAAATACGTGTTCAATTTTAATTCTAATTTTACTTAAAGTTTTATTGTATTCTTTTTGAATTGGTGTTAATTGATTGTATTTACTTTTTTTAAATGGCAAAAATGTATTTTTATGAATATTTTGTATACCTTGATAACCCGAATCAACAAAAACTTTTTTTCTGGATGAATAAAAGTTTTGGATTTTAGAAGCAATTTAAAATCATGAATGCTTCCGAAACAAAAAGCAGTTGAAATAATTTTTCCATTGGAAATATCAATAATTATTTGGGATTTGAGAGAATGATGTTTCTTTTTACCTGAAAAAAGTAATTTTAGTTTTTTTTAATTCTTTCAATTGGAGTTTCAGTAGCATCAATAGCTAACAAATTATTATTAGTACCTTTATTTTTTGTTAAATCTTTTTTTCCAGGTAAATTAAAAATTCCGCTTTTTATTAAAATATTTTCAATTCAAAAAATATTACGAATGCAACTAGTATGACTAATATTATATCTTTTTGCAATAACTATATAACTACTATAGTCTTTTCAATATTCTAAAGTCATTAATAAACGCTCTTCAATTACAATTTTATTTTTTCTACCACCATAATATTTTTGTTTAGACTCAGCAATTTTTAAAATTTCAAGCATTTTATAAAATGTTTGTGGCTTTATGCCGACTAAACTATAAAATTCTTGATCATCTTTATATTTTTTCAACATAATAACTATCACCTTTAATATTAATAATAATCGTTAAATTGTTAAAATTAAAGGTTTTGCACCAAGTCTATTGAAGTCATTTATCTCATGAACAATGAGATTGAATAATTTGATTGTCATTGTTAGGTCAATCTGCTTATACTATTTCTCAATTTGCTAAAATTTCAAAAACATCAGCATGATTTAATCGTCAAAAATTTATGAAATCATCACAATTAGCAAAAACACAAAAACCATTCACAAAATTAAAAGGTAGAATTGAAATTGATGAAACTTTTATCAAAGAAATTCATAAAGGAAATTTCAAAAATCCAGATGATCCAAGAAAAAAATGAATTGAAGAAAATGCTAAAGATTTAAACTGTTGTATTGAAATGGCAATTGATGAAAATAAAAATATTTATGCTCAAACAACAAATACTAAAAGATTAACAAAAAAATGAGTACAAGAAAATTTAACATCTAAGCTTATCGAAGAAAAATCAATTATAGTTTGTGATATGCAAATACTATATGATACAGTAGCTAAACAAACAAAATGTACTCTCAAGAAATTTAAATCAAAAGAAAATAAAGAATTAAATTATAAAAATTTAAGTAATATCAGTAAAATACAATCAAGTTTAAAAGAATTTATTACTCATTATCATGGCATTGGATTTACCAATATTCAAAATTACCTCAATTTATGAAAATTTAAATACCAACATTATAAAATATCACCTTATGCAAAATCTGAAGCATTATATTTCAGTTTGTAAAAAAAATAAATCCCAAAATTAAATAAAATCAAATTTTAGGCCAGGTTGATGATTTTTTTTATTTCATCAAGAGTTTTTTTGAAAATTAAAATAATTTTTCCATTGGAAATATCAATAATTATTTGGGATTTGAGAGAATGATGTTTATTTTTACCTGAAAAAAGTAATTTTAGTTTTTTTTAATTCTTTCAATTGGAGTTTCAGTAGCATCAATAGCTAACAAATTATTATTAGTACCTTTATTTTTTGTTAAATCTTTTTTTCCAGGTAAATTAAAAATTCCGCTTTTTATTAAAATATTTTCAATTCAAAAAATATTACGAATGCAACTAGTATGACTAATATTATATCTTTTTGCAATAACTCTATAACTACTATAGTCTTTTCAATATTCTAAAGTCATTAATAAACGCTCTTCAATTACAATTTTATTTTTTCTACCACCATAATATTTTTGTTTAGACTCAGCAATTTTTAAAATTTCAAGCATTTTATAAAATGTTTGTGGCTTTATGCCGACTAAACTATAAAATTCTTGATCATCTTTATATTTTTTCAACATAATAACTATCACCTTTAATATTAATAATAATCGTTAAATTGTTAAAATTAAAGGTTTTGCACCAAGTCTAATAAATAAATTGGTCCCATATCACGCGCTCAACTATCTTGATATTTAATATCGATTAATTTGATAGTTGGATCTAATAGTTTGCGAGCTTCATTTCAATTACTTTTATTAATAATAATTTTTACTGGTTCATGCTTATTAATTGAGTTAGCTATTTTTGCAAAAACAGTTCGTGCTGGTTGACATTCTTTTTGTTAATTATCTTTCATAAGCGGTCAAATCATTCATGTGCCTTTATGTTCTATTGATTCAATTGGGGCAAAAAAACCATCTTTTTTTGGTGTTGATGTTAATAATTTGCTCATAATTTCCTCCCCCTTTAAGTAGTACTATTTATAATAGTGGATTTATGTAACCCTTATTCTATATATAAATAGTATTTTTATTATAAAATATTTTATTTACAAAATAAAATTTATTTCATAATAAAAGTGTTAAAATTAATTGAATATGATTTTATTTATCATTTTAATTAGTAAAATTAATGTAATATAAAGTATGATTTTTGTATATTATTTGCAATACATTTTATACATGCTATTATTTAGCAATAGTTATCTCAAATATTAGAAATAAACCATATGCATTATTATAGGTAATTAACAAGAGATTTTAGAAATTGTTAATTAACTTTTTCAAATAAATTATAACTAATTTATTTTAGAATTGTTCCTTTGCTTATTTTAATGAAAATTTAAAATAAAAAATTTAAAAAAATATGTTTTTCAAGCCCATTGTTTTATTTTTAATAAAATAAATGGTTTTTTTTATTTGAAAGGATGTAAAAAAGTGCCTACAGAAATTCAAGAAATAGGTTCTGATAATAAAAAGCAAAAAAATATTAAGGATTTTAGAAAAGAAATAACTTCTAAGATTACAAGTGCAAAAATAGAAAAAAATATTGCAAACAATTAATAAAAACAATTAATAGTGATGACCTTACTATATTTTTTAATAGTTTAATTAAAGCAGATTCATTATTTTGTTTTTTAAATATTGTTCATCATCTTTATAAAGAATTATTTTCTCTTTATAATAATAAAAAGTTTTTAGTATTTGATGAACTTTTATTAGAAAATTTAATAGATTCATTAGAATGAATTGAGAAAGAACAGCGAATTTTAATGAAGAACATAAATTAATTATTGAATTAAAAAAGGCTTTTCTCCCTTTATGTACTATTTTTAAATTTTATCACATAAATGCTGAGAAAAGCCTATCTACGGACTTCTCCCCACATTTTTAAATCAAACATAACATTACAGTTTCAAAACTAGGTATATTGTTGAATTTATATGCCGATTCTTTTGCGTATAAATGAACATGATGTTTTTCAACTTTGATATGTGTTTTAAATGTTCGTCTGATGTGCTTTCATGCCGATTCAATCTGGTTTATGTTTACACCAGTTTTTGAAACATAACCATCTTGATGGTTAACTGTTTCATGCTTAGTGAAAACTGATTTAAAATGGCGATATCCTTTTCAAGAATCAGTATGTACATCACACTTTGAAGAAATGTGGTTTCTTGCAAATTGCAAAAGATTTTTTTGATTTGCATTTTTCAACACTTTCACAATTAAATTATTGGTTGTTTTTTCATAAATCCCAACAATCAAAGTTTTATTTTTTAAGGATCTTCCTTGTTTTTTAAAACCCATATGTGAAAGATACATTTCATCCATTTGCACTATGCCCTCAACAATGAATTGAGGTTCTTGTTTTGCAATTGCACTTCGGATTTTATGACCCATTCTTCAAGCAGTTTTCAAAGTTACTCCCAATTCTTTTGCAACATCAGTTGATGGAATTCCATGTTTGGTGTTTATTCATCTAAAGATGAGATAAAACCAAGATGTCAAAGGTGTTTGTGACTTGTAAAAAATGGTGTCATGAAGAATACTAAATGTTTGATGACATTTCAAACATCTTATTCTTCTTAAATCAGAAGTATTCAAATTTGTTCAAGAACACCTCATACATTTGTTTTCCTTCAAACTTGCTATATATTTCAAACAATCTTTTTCTGTTTGAAATATATTGTTGAACTCATTCAATTTCATTGTTTCCTCCACAAGTACATGCGGGGAGAAGTCCGTTAAAAAATATAGTTAAAGAATCATTTCCAGAGCAATATTTTGAAATTATAAAATTTAAACAAGAACAAGCACGAATTAATTTTGATTACTTTTTTCCTGAATTAAAAATTCCTGATAATGCGATTAATTTTTGAAAACAAATTATACAAGAAGAAAATCTAGAACAGTTTTTATCGGTAGAGTGAAAAGAAAAAATGAGGCTTTTATGTAATCTGTGTATCTTTGTTTTACAAGGTACTAGTTTAGATTAATTCTGTCTTCAAATTTTATCATAAAATGAGCAATTGCTGTATTTCAATTTTGAATGGGCATGGTTCATTTTTTTGTTATATTTTCAATTGCTAAGTAGGTAATGTTTAGTAATCTGTGTAACTTACAAAAATAACTATGTTTAATTAATTATAGTAAATATAATTAAATGACTAGAAAGAGTGAGTTACAAATGGTTAAAAAACAAAACATTAATAATAATGATCCAATATCACGAGCAGTAGATTTATTACTAGAAAATATTGAAGATTTAACAACAGTTTTTAAAGAAGAAGGTTTATATAAAGAATTAACAAAAAGATTAGTGGAAAAAATGTTGAATTCTGAAATGCAAAATTATTTAGGATATGAAAAAAATCAACATAGTAATAGTGAAAATGCTCTTAATGGCATAACTTCAAAAAAATTAATAACTCAAGAAGGTAAAATTGAAATTGATGTACCACGAGATCGTAATAGTAATTTTACTCCTGTAATAGTGCCAAAAAGACAAAGAAGATTTGATGGTTTTGATCAACAAGTTCTTTCACTATATGCAAAAGGTATGACAGTATCTGACATTAGAATGCAGTTGCAAGAGTTATATCATGGTGCAGATATTAGTGAAAGTGTTATTAGTCAAATTACTGATGATGTTATTGATGATGTCAAAGCATGGCAAAATCGTCCATTAGAAATTATTTTTAATTTTCAAAAAAACTCTTGATGAAATAAAAAAAATAATCAACCTGGCCTAAAATTTGATTTTATTTAATTTTGGGATTTATTTTTTTTACAAACTGAAATATAATGCTTCGGATTTTGCATAAGGTGATATTTTATAATGTTGGTATTTAAATTTTCATAAATTGAGGTAATTTTGAATATTGGTAAATCCAATGCCATGATAATGAGTAATAAATTCTTTTACACTTGATTGTATTTTACTGATATTACTTAAATTTTTATAATTTAATTCTTTATTTTCTTTTGATTTAAATTTCTTGAGAGTACATTTTGTTTGTTTAGCTACTGTATCATATAGTATTTGCATATCACAAACTATAATTGATTTTTCTTCGATAAGCTTAGATGTTAAATTTTCTTGTACTCTTTTTTTTGTTAATCTTTTAGTATTTGTTGTTTGAGCATAAATATTTTTATTTTCATCAATTGCCATTTCAATACAACAGTTTAAATCTTTAGCATTTTCTTCAATTCATTTTTTTCTTGGATCATCTGGATTTTTGAAATTTCCTTTATGAATGTCTTTGATAAAAGTTTCATCAATTTCAATTCTACCTTTTAATTTTGTGAATGGTTTTTGTGTTTTTGCTAATTGTGATGATTTCATAAATTTTTGACGATTAAATCATGCTGATGTTTTTGAAATTTTAGCAAATTGAGAAATAGTATAAGCAGATTGACCTAACAATGACAATCAAATTATTCAATCTCATTGTTCATGAGATAAATGACTTCAATGTAAAAAATGATTTCTTAAAGCATCAAAGCTACTTTTACAATCTTTGCATAAATATTTTTGCTTATTATTCTTAAAACCATTTTTTACACATCAATAAGATTTACAATTTGGACATTGAATTCCTTTTTCTTTAAATTTTTTATCAATTGCATCTAATTTTTCTTTTTTTTCAATTTGTTTAATTCTATTTTTAAAATGTCTAATAATTTTTATAAATTCTTCATCTTTTTTGTTTTTTAAAACATCAATTAATTCATTATTAGTCACAAAAAATCACCCCCGATATAAAAATATTACTTTTAATTTAAAATTAAAAGTAATATCAAGATTTTTTGTGAAAATTAAAAGAAATTATTTATCCGATTGTTTATTTTGATTGTATAGTAGTTAAAGTACGACAAGATAAACGGATTATTAACAAATCGGTTTATATAGCACTAGGAGTTGATTTAGAAGGTAAAAAAGATGTTTTAGGTTTATGAATTAGTGAAAATGAAGGTTCTAAATTTTGATTATCTAATTTTACAGAAATGAAAAATCGAGGCTTAAATGATATTCTTATTGCTTGTAGTGATAATTTAACAGGCATGTCAGAAGCAATACAATCAGTTTATCCTAAAACCGAACATCAATTATGCATAGTTCATCAAATTAGAAATAGTTTAAAATATGTTTCATACAAACATCGAAAATCTCTAGTTACAGATTTAAAACCAATTTATAGTGCATGTAGTGAAGAACAAGCAATGCAAGCTTTAGAATCGTTTGAAAATAAATGAAATAAACAATATCCTCAAATTACTAAACATTACCTATTAATAATAAAAAATGCCAATTAAAGGCATTTTTATTTAAAATAATTTCTAAAATAAACTTAAGATTAAAAAATCTATACATTTTTATTATAAAATATTAATATATAAAATTCAATAAAAATTACTTATATATAAAATAAGTAATTTTTTTATTTTATAAATTATTATAACTATAATCTCAATTTAATGAAGCATTATCATAATTTAATGGTACTTCACTCATATCATCACTACCATAATTACTTGCATTATCATTTACTAATCTTGCTTGTTCATTTGTAAATGCTGTTTCTTGCATTTCTTCAATATGATTTGTAGTTTCCATAGGTAGTAAATTATGGATTATTTCACTTGCACCCGCAACAATAGTTGGAACTGCATAAGCATTATTAAAATTATTATTAATACCCATAGCAACACCACTACTAATCAAACAACCACCAGTAGCCATATTTGCTATTTTACGTATAGTTTCAAATTTACTTGGTATTAATTCAGTAATTCCAGCAACTAAATTTGCAATACCATATGAGTTAAGACTAATAAATGTATCTCAATCCATTAAATGATTATCATTATTATTAGTAGTACTTAATAATAAATCTGGTGGGAATGGGTCAATAGTAGTAGTTATTGGACTTTCAGTTGGATTATGATTAATATCTGCATTAGTAAATTTAGCATAATTCACCAATCCAATTGTTCCTAAACCTAAAATAATTTTTTTAGAACTATTTAATAATTTAGTTTTATAAGATGGTCTTTGATTTAAATTTCAAATATCAATTCCTAATTTTTTACTAAATAACAAAGCATTTATTGAACCTAATACTCGATTTCCTATTAACTGACCATAGTAGGCAGAAGTGCCTATCATTGCTGATAATGGACTTATTCCCATTCTTATTAATTTTAATAAAGTATAATTTGATTGTGAATTTTCTGTATTTGGCATTTTCTATTCTCTTTTTATAAATTTAAATTTCATATGTCCAATAGTATCTCTATTATTACCAACTATAATTAAATATCCAGTTTGATTATTTTCTAAAATTCATGAATAAAAAATATCTTGTGGATATAATTTTGGATATAAATTTAATGCTAATAAATAACATAAAGCATCTTCTTTATTTTTTAATAATTCTACTGTTCGACATTTTATTTCTTTAGGACTTTTTTCATTAGACTTGGTGCCAAATTTTTAATTTTAACAATTTAACGATTATTATTAATATTAAAGGTGATAGTTATTATGTTGAAAAAATATAAAGATGATCAAGAATTTTATAGTTTAGTCGGCATAAAGCCACAAACATTTTATAAAATGCTTGAAATTTTAAAAATTGCTGAGTCTAAACAAAAATATTATGGTGGTAGAAAAAATAAAATTGTAATTGAAGAGCGTTTATTAATGACTTTAGAATATTGAAAAGACTATAGTAGTTATAGAGTTATTGCAAAAAGATATAATATTAGTCATACTAGTTGCATTCGTAATATTTTTTGAATTGAAAATATTTTAATAAAAAGCGGAATTTTTAATTTACCTTGAAAAAAAGATTTAACAAAAAATAAAGGTACTAATAATAATTTGTTAGCTATTGATGCTACTGAAAATCCAATTGAAAGAATTAAAAAAGGAAATTATCCCCACATGTACTAGTGTGGAGGAAAAAATGAATGGAAATGAATTCAATAGCATATTTCAAACTGAAAACGATTGTTTGAAATATATAGCGAAGTTGAAAATAATGAAATGCATCAGATGTGCTTCTTCTAGTTTGAATACTTCTGATTTGAGAAGAATACGATGTTTGAACTGTAACCAAACATTTAGTATTCTTTATGGAACCATTTTTTATAAGTCACAAACCCAAATGACATCTTGGTTTTATCTCATCTTTAGATGAATAAACACAAAGCATGGCATACCAGCAACCGATGTTGCAAGGGAATTGAGTGTTACCTATAAAACAGCTTGAAGAATGTGTCATGAAATCAGGACTAGAATTGGAAATCAAGATGCAGGTTTCATTCTTGATGGCACAGCACAGATGGATGAAATGTATCTTTCACATTTAGGTTTTAAAAAACAAGGAAGATCCTTGTTGAATAAAACTTTGATTGTTGGAGTTTATGAGAAAACCAGCAACAAACTAATTGTGAAGGTGCTGAAAAATGCAGATGAAAAAAACCTTTTAAGATTTGCATTGAAACACATTTTTACTGAGTGCTGTCTATTTACGGATTATTGGAAGGGATATGTAAGTTTCAAAAACTTCTATCCCAAACATGAAATCGTAAATCATGAAGTTGGGTATGTGTCACCAACGGGTGTAAACACAAACCAGATTGAATCAGCATGAAAGCACATCCGACGAACTTTCCGAACACACATAAGAGTTTCAAAGCACAATATTCATTTATATGCAAAAGAATCAGCATATAAATTCAATAACATACCTAGTTTTGAAACTGTAATTTTGTGTTTGATTTAAATACATGCGGGGATAATTTCCTAGGTGGGCTTTTATCTCCATTTATGTGATAAAATTTAAAAATAGTACATAAAGGGATAAAATCCATAAATTTAAATTATTATGTAAAGAATTAAATATTGTGATTACACATGAAGATATATTAACAACTGATAGAAAAATAAATTATTTAGATACCAAAGAAGTAGAAATAACTTATTTTAAAAGATATACAATTATTGATTTAGATAATGATAAAGAAATTAAATATTTTGGATAGGTTAAACTTTATTGGACACTAATTACGTAGACAAGCGAACAAATTAGTTAAAAGAAAGGAACTATAATTATGGCCAATATTAACTCATATACCGACGCATTTAAGAAACAAATAGTAGCTTTATATCAAAGTGGTAAGTCAGTGTCTTGTCTTGCTAAAGAGTACAATGTTACAAGAGCAGCTACTTATAATTGAATTAAGCAATTTACTAATTCAGGTAGTTTTAAATCTAAAGATAATCGTTCTGTTGAAGAAAATGAATTAATTAAATTAAGAAAAGAATTAAAACAGTTACGAATGGAAAATGATATTTTAAAGCAAGCAGCACTAATAATAGGCAGAAAATAGAGATTATTATCAATAATAAATGTAAATATAAAATTCGTACAATGTGTCGTTTTTTAAAGCTCTCTAAATCAACATATTATTTTAATTTCAAGAAAAAAGAAAAAAATCAAAATAATATGTATGATGAAGCTGTTATTAGTGCTTTTAAAGAAAATAAAGAAATTTATGGCACAAGAAGATTAAAAGTCATATTAGAAAACCAAGAAATTTATTTATCAAGACGAAAAATTAAAGAAATTATGAATAAACATAATTTAATATCAAAATACACTAAATTAAGACACAAAAATCATCATAATAAAGTCAATGATAGTCAAATAACTAATCTTGTTAATAGAAACTTTAAGAATAGGATTAAAAATGAAGTTATTGTTAGTGATTTAACTTATGTTCAAGTAAATGGTAAGTGAAACTATATTTGTTTATTAATAGACCTATTTAACCGCGAAATTATTGGACATAGTGTAGGCACTAAAAAAGATGCATCATTAGTATATGAAGCATTTATGCAATCAAATCGCTGTTTAAAAGATATTCAAATATTTCATAGCGATCGAGGTAATGAATTTAATAATAAAATTATTGATAAACTTTTACTAGCATTCAATATTACTCGCTCTTTAAGCAAAAAAGGATGTCCTTATGACAATGCTGTTGCTGAAGCAACTTTTAAAACTTTCAAAACAGAATTTATTAATGATAAAAATTTTAGATCATTAATCCAATTAAAATTAGAATTATTTGATTACATCAATTGATACAACAACATAAGAATCCACAGCACTTTAAACTACTTAACTCCAGTTAATTATCAAAAACAAATGTCTACCAAAAAATAGTCCTAAAAAGGGTTGCCATTCCATAAAAATACATTGTCATGATGATTATGATAATAGTGTTATTACAAATGAAAATAATGAAATTGAAATTTATGAAATGTTTCATCAAAAATGTTGAGATGAAAAAATAAATTTTAAACCCACTAAACCAAAGAGCAAAAAATATAAAAAAATAATTTTTAAAAATAAACAAGACAAGTGAAACCAATTTAAAGAAAAACTTATTAAAGAAAAATCTTTGCGGTTTTTATATGATGAACTCGATTTGTGATGTAGTAATGATTATCAAGATAAAAAAAGAAAAAAAGTCTCATAACTAAGACATTATGAATAGTTTTGTATTTAAAATCAAAACATCGCTAAAAACAGCAAATATGAGCCAAATAAAGGCATATAACTAAAAAGGAGAAAAACATAATGATAAATTGAATAAAAGACAAGTGACAAGAAAATATTTTTCATAAAATTTGAATTTTTGCAATGATATGAAGTTGGAATGGCAACAAAAACAATATCTAATTTATTTTCAAACTTTGATGAAATGGCTAAAAAATTAGATGTTTCAAATGGTTCAATAATAATAGAATTATTAATTAATGAATTTGAACAAAAATAAATTAAAATATAAAATATATTGTGTATTGTATATTTTATAAACGAAGGGAAAAATCTCTATGCCTAAATATTTTACATTAGCAACTATTAATCCTTCTAAAGATACTATTATTTATAATAATGCTATTCAACGTTCTATTAAAGCGGGCATTATTTCTACAATTCCTAATTGTTCAAACAAATTATTACTTAATTTATTAAGTGGTGAAGAAATGGAAATTATCTTAAGTATCACACCTTTAGAATTAAATGAAAAATTAGTAAATTCGTTAGAAAAATTAATATTAAAACAAATTGACATAGTTAAAAATACACCAACAACCCAAGGTTTAGAACAAGGTAATTATTATGAAAAAAATCCTGGAAGTATTAAAGCTACAATAGCAAGTTTACTTTATAAATGAGACCAAGATTTAGCAAGCAAAAAAATTTCAATATTAGATTTAGCAATAGATTTAATGATTAGATTAGTTAGAGGGCATTTTTTATCAAATGGTAATAAGAGATTGGGTATTATCTCTTTTGGAGCCTTTTTAGCCTCTGTTGGATTATATTTGAAATGAAGTAATAATAAAGTACAATATCTTAATAACTGAGAAAAAATAATGATTCAAATTGCGGAAGGAAAAATTTCAAAAGATATTGAAGAAATTAAAGAAAAATTAAATTTAACAAAAATATTTGAGGAATCAATTTATTTAAGTATAAAATGAATTGAAGTTTAAAAATTAAAGGAGAAACAAATAATGGCTAAACAAAAAAAATATGATAATAAAATTTCATTATCACAAAAGACAAACAAGACTTTTGAACTAGATCAATTATTTGCAAACGGAACAGAAGTTAATAAAAATAATCATTTTATTCAAGAATTATCAAAAAGACTAGTTGATAAATAAAATTGATTTTCTAACAGTTCAAGCATTATTATCAATAGATTTAATTTTATTTATTAAACTATCGTCGCCTTTTCCATCAATGATAATTACTGTTTGATTCAATTTATATACAAGTTGATTTATTATTGATAATGCTGTTGTAGTTTTTCCAATACCAGTAGTACCGATCAATAAAGTGTGTTGAGTTAAATTAGATTTTATTAAACCAATTTTATTGTCTAACATGACTAAATTATTTGGTGGAATTTTTTTAAATTCTTGTACTATTTTCTTTTCTTTTTTCTTTTGTTCATAGCTAAACATATCAAAGTTTTTTCATTTTTGATAAAAAATAAAAGAAGAAAAAATCAGCGTAATTAAAGTAGCAATAATTGCAGAAATATTGAAACAAATATCTTCTTCAAATGCTATTGAAAAATTATTTCAATTAACAGATTTTAGTTTTATACCAGCATAAGCAATAGCAACAACAATGTTAATTAAACAAATCAAAAAAATGAAAGTTAAAAACATTGCAAATAGTATTAAAACTATTTTTTCAAATTTATTCATTTTTGTAAATCATTGTTTTATTTTATTCATAACTTTAATTGTAAAAGGAAATTATCCCCACATGTACTAGTGTGGAGGAAAAAATGAATTGAAATGAATTCAATAGCATATTTCAAACTGAAAACGATTGTTTGAAATATACAGCGAAGTTGAAAATAATGAAATGCATCAGGTGTGCTTCTTCTGGTTTGAATACTTCTGATTTGAGAAGAATACGATGTTTGAACTGTAACCAAACATTTAGTAGACTTGGTGCAAAACCTTTAATTTTAACAATTTAACGATTATTATTAATATTAAAGGTGATAGTTATTATGTTGAAAAAATATAAAGATGATCAAGAATTTTATAGTTTAGTCGGCATAAAGCCACAAACATTTTATAAAATGCTTGAAATTTTAAAAATTGCTGAGTCTAAACAAAAATATTATGGTGGTAGAAAAAATAAAATTGTAATTGAAGAGCGTTTATTAATGACTTTAGAATATTGAAAAGACTATAGTAGTTATAGAGTTATTGCAAAAAGATATAATATTAGTCATACTAGTTGCATTCGTAATATTTTTTGAATTGAAAATATTTTAATAAAAAGCGGAATTTTTAATTTACCTGGAAAAAAAGATTTAACAAAAAATAAAGGTACTAATAATAATTTGTTAGCTATTGATGCTACTGAAACTCCAATTGAAAGAATTAAAAAAAACTAAAATTACTTTTTTCAGGTAAAAAGAAACATCATTCTCTCAAATCCCAAATAATTATTGATATTTCCAATGGAAAAATTATTTCAACTGCTTTTTGTTTTGGAAGCATTCATGATTTTAAATTGCTTCTAAAATCTAAAACTTTTATTCATCCAGAAAAACAAGTTTTTGTTGATTCAGGTTATCAAGGTATACAAAATATTCATAAAAATACATTTTTGCCATTTAAAAAAAGTAAATACAATCAATTAACACCAATTCAAAAAGAATACAATAAAACTTTAAGTAAAATTAGAATTAAAATTGAACACGTATTTGCTAAACTAAAACGTTTTAAAATTTTAAGTTTAAAATATCGCAATAAAATACGAAGATTTGCATTAAGATTTAATTTAATAGCAGGAATATATAATTTTGAATTACCTTAGTTTTGCACCAAGTCTATTGTTGTTCGGTTTGAAAAACGTTGTTGAACTCATTAAATTTCATTTGTTCCTCCCACGCGTACATGTGGGGAGAAATCCGATAATTAATTTTTCAAGAAAAATTAAAAAATTTTTATAACACTTATTTTATTATTGATTTTTAGTTATTAATATTTTTTTGAAAAAATAATTTAAAAATAAATTTATTTTTAAAACACAAAAATTGTTAATAATATTTTTTATATTAACCTATCTAATAACTAAAATTGTAAAAATAGTTGATTTAATAACTTTTTTTTACTTTAATGGTTTTATTTTATTAAAAATTTCACAAAGTAAGTTAAATCTCAAATACATAAGTCTAAATTTTGATTTTCTACATTTATTTACTAAAATTTTAAATCTTTTCAATCAAGCAAAGACATGTTCAACTTTAATTCTAATTTTAGATACAATTTTATTATATTTTTTTTCTTGTTTATTTAATTTTTTATTTTTAGTTTTTTTAATTGGTATTATTGTATTTTCATAAATATTTTGTATACCTTGATATCCTAAATCACCAATAATTATTGTTTTTTCTGAAAATTCAAGATTGAAATTTTTTAATATTTGAAAATCATGAACTTTGCCGTTATCAGCAAAAATATCAACAATTTTTTTTATTAAACAAATCATATATAATTTGAAATTTTATAGAATACATTCAACTTTTACCAGAAAAATATTATCTAATATAAATTTTAAAATCAATTATGCAAGAAGTCTAATAAATTGTTCTTATTATGATTGAACATCTAGAATAAAGTAGTATTTGAACAAATACTTATTATTGACGTCAAAAACAAGCTTATGAAGAACTTATTGCAGAAATCATATAAAATAATAATATACATTAAATTTAAGGGGGTAAAAAATATGAAAAAATTACTAAGTATTTTAGGAGCAATGATTTTAATCGGAACAATAAGTACTAGCGTTATTGCTTGTAATGGTGGAGACAAACCATCGCCAACTCCAGTTCCGCCAGTTCAACCAGAATTTCAAAAAGTTTCTGGTTGAACTGAGACTAATGGTGCAATTGTTAGTTTAGTAAATGTTAATAATGATTTATATGCAGGAACCAAAACTGCTGATGATAAAGGTAAATTATTTAAAATTACTAGTGCAGGTACAGTTAGTGAAATTACTAATTGAACTGAGACTAATGGTGCAATTGTTAGTTTAGTAAATGTTAATAATGATTTATATGCAGGAACTGTAACTGATATAAATGGTAATAAAGGTAAATTATTTAAAATTACTAGTGCAGGTACAGTTAGTGAAATTACTAATTGAACTGAGAATAATGGTGCAATTGTTAGTTTAGTAAATGTTAATAATGATTTATATGCAGGAACTGTAACTGATATAAATGGTAATAAAGGTAAATTATTTAAAATTACTAGTGCAGGTACAGTTAGTGAAATTACTAATTGAACTAAGACTAATGGTGCAATTTTTAGTTTAGTAAATGTTAATAATGATTTATATGCAGGAACCAAAACCGCTAATTATAAAGGTAAATTATTTAAAATCACTAGTGCAGGTACAGTTAGTGAAATTACTAATTGAACTGAGAATAATGGTGCAATTGTTAGTTTAGTAAATGTTAATAATGATTTATATGCAGGAACCAAAACCGCTAATTATAAAGGTAAATTATTTAAAATCACTAGTGCAGGTACAGTTAGTGAAATTACTAATTGAACTGAGAATAATGGTGCAATTGTTAGTTTAGTAAATGTTAATAATGATTTATATGCAGGAACATGAACTGCTAATTATAAAGGTAAATTATTTAAAATTACTGGTGCAGGTACAGTTAGTGAAATTACTAATTGAACTGAGAATAATGGTGCAATTGTTAGTTTAGTAAATGTTAATAATGATTTATATGCAGGAACATGAACTGCTAATAATAAAGGAAATTTATATGTTAAATCGTAAGGTAATGTTTAGTGAAGTAAAGGGTCACCCCTAAGTTTCAATAATTATCCTCTAGTGAAAAAGTAATTGAAATAATCTTAGAACCCGTTTGGAATCTTTTAGAAAATAATGTAAACGGGTTCTTAAACCATCAAGTTTGTCTTCAAATCGTTTGATGGTTTTTCTAGTTCTTTCAAGTTCAATGATCATATCTTTGTCTTCATAATGAACTAGTAAATCAGGATATCCTTTTTCTCTTGGGCTTTCTGATTTAAGCTCTTTTTCAGTTTGATAGGAAATTATGTCATTTTGTTGTGCTAGTCATTTGATAAGTAAATCTTGATGTTGTAATTCGTTATAATTAATTCTTATAGATGTACTTGCTTTACCTAATTTTCAGTTTCCTAGACTTGAAAGCATGAAATGGCAACACTTTTTTACTAAATGAAATTTTAGAAATTGAAAAAGATTTTGTTTTAAAAACTTTTAAAGAAAATTCAAGTTTGTAAACAATAGACATATTCCGTAATTAAATTTTTTAAAAGTCAAGTCATTTTTTAAATAAAAATTAACATTAAAAATGTTTAATATTTTATTTTTTAAAAATTTTATGAAAATATTTTTAAATTATTTTTAATAAATTATTAATTTTTTGCAAATAAATAATAAGATAAGTGTTATAAAAATATTAAGATTTTGATTGACAAATAAACCATTTTAATTACGGAATATGTCTAAACTAAATTAAATCAATATGAAAACATCTGCCAAAAACTTTCAGAACATATGTAAAAATTGCAAAACATCATGTTTATTTATTTATATGCAAAGGAAGCTGAATATCAATTCAACAAAAAAACTTAGTTTTGAAACTGTAATGTTGTGCTTGATTTAAAACTGTGGGGAGAAGTCCGTAGATAGGCTTTTCTCAGCACTTATGTCATTCAATTGAAGAAATAGTACATAAAGGGAGAAAAGCCATTTTTAATAAATAATTCGGATTTAAAACCTGAGTTGTAAATATAAATGGGACAGTTTTTTAAAATAATTGTATTAAATCTATTGGTCTTTTATAAGAGAGCGATTTTCTTTTAATTTTCAAAAAAACTCTTGATATTACTTTTAATTTAAAATTAAAAGTAATATTTTTATATCAGGGGTGATTTTTTGTGACTAATAATGAATTAATTGATGTTTTAAAAAACAAAAAAGATGAAGAATTTATAAAAATTATTAGACATTTTAAAAATAGAATTAAACAAATTGAGAAAAAAGAAAAATTAGATGCAATTGATAAAAAATTTAAAGAAAAAGGAATTCAATGTCCAAATTGTAAATCTTATTGATGTGTAAAAAATGGTTTTAAGAATAATAAGCAAAAATATTTATGCAAAGATTGTAAAAGTAGCTTTGATGCTTTAAGAAATCATTTTTTACATTGAAGTCATTTATCTCATGAACAATGAGATTGAATAATTTGATTGTCATTGTTAGGTCAATCTGCTTATACTATTTCTCAATTTGCTAAAATTTCAAAAACATCAGCATGATTTAATCGTCAAAAATTTATGAAATCATCACAATTAGCAAAAAAACAAAAACCATTCACAAAATTAAAAGGTAGAATTGAAATTGATGAAACTTTTATCAAAGAAATTCATAAAGGAAATTTCAAAAATACAGATGATCCAAGAAAAAAATGAATTGAAGAAAATGCTAAAGATTTAAACTGTTGTATTGAAATGGCAATTGATGAAAATAAAAATATTTATGCTCAAACAACAAATACTAAAAGATTAACAAAAAAATGAGTACAAGAAAATTTAACATCTAAGCTTATCGAAGAAAAATCAATTATAGTTTGTGATATGCAAATACTATATGATACAGTAGCTAAACAAACAAAATGTACTCTCAAGAAATTTAAATCAAAAGAAAATAAAGAATTAAATTATAAAAATTTAAGTAATATCAGTAAAATACAATCAAGTTTAAAAGAATTTATTACTCATTATCATGGCATTGGATTTACCAATATTCAAAATTACCTCAATTTATGAAAATTTAAATACCAACATTATAAAATATCACCTTATGCAAAATCTGAAGCATTATATTTCAGTTTGTAAAAAAAATAAATCCCAAAATTAAATAAAATAAAATTTTAGGCCAGGTTGATGATTTTTTTTATTTCATCAAGAGTTTTTTTGAAAATTAAAACGATTTTCTGGGTGTAGAATTAATTTGAAATGCTATAAAATTTAAATCTTTTTGTTTATATGAAGATAGATCTGTAGATTTTGGTAAATATCTTCTTAAAATACCATTATTTTTTTCATTTAAACCCCTTTGGCAAGGTTTACCAGGATCTGCAAAATAAATTTTGACATTACAAATTTTTTCGATTAATCTTCATTTACTAAATTCTTTACCACGATCAAAAGTAATGGTTTTAACTGTTCCTTTTTGTAACTTTGAAATAAATTTTATTAGACTTGGTGCAAAACTAAGGTAATTAAAAATTATATATTCCTGCTATTAAATTAAATCTTAATGCAAATCTTCGTATTTTATTGCGATATTTTAAACTTAAAATTTTAAAACGTTTTAGTTTAGCAAATACGTGTTTAATTTTAATTCTAATTTTACTTAAAGTTTTATTGTATTCTTTTTGAATTGGTGTTAATTGATTGTATTTACTTTTTTTAAATGGCAAAAATGTATTTTTATGAATATTTTGTATACCTTGATAACCTGAATCAACAAAAACTTGTTTTTCTGGATGAATAAAAGTTTTAGATTTTAGAAGCAATTTAAAATCATGAATGCTTCCAAAACAAAAAGCAGTTGAAATAATTTTTCCATTGGAAATATCAATAATTATTTGGGATTTGAGAGAATGATGTTTCTTTTTACCTGAAAAAAGTAATTTTAGTTTTTTTTAATTCTTTCAATTGGAGTTTCAGTAGCATCAATAGCTAACAAATTATTATTAGTACCTTTATTTTTTGTTAAATCTTTTTTTCCGGGTAAATTAAAAATTCCGCTTTTTGTTAAAATATTTTCAATTAAAAAAATATTACGAATGCAACTAGTATGACTAATATTATATCTTTTTGCAATAACTCTATAACTACTATAGTCTTTTCAATATTCTAAAGTCATTAATAAACGCTCTTCAATTACAATTTTATTTTTTCTACCACCATAATATTTTTGTTTAGACTCAGCAATTTTTAAAATTTCAAGCATTTTATAAAATGTTTGTGGCTTTATGCCGACTAAACTATAAAATTCTTGAACATCTTTATATTTTTTCAACATAATAACTATCACCTTTAATATTAATAATAATCGTTAAATTGTTAAAATTAAAGGTTTTGCACCAAGTCTAATATAGAACTAACACAATTTAATTTTTATATAAGTGTCCTTTTTAATTTTACAATTAAAGTTTTAAAAACTTAATAAATCTAAACCTAAATAGTTAGGAATTTTTAGTTTAGATAATTGTAAAATAATAACTTAAAACACTTGATTATAAATATAAAAAGGTATATAATGTAACCAACAATTAATAATTTAAAGTTGTCTTTTATTTAAAGAAAATTAAATTATAACTATTAACTTTACTCACCCCTAATTTGTTCACTTGTCTACGTAATTAGTGTCCAATAAAGTGTAACCTATCAATACATACTAGAAGCCGTAATCATAAAATGATTAGAAATTCAATATCCAGCTTTTGCTATTAGCATTTTTCCAAAGATAGCTGTTTTTGAAAGACATGAATAACCTTCTTCAACACCAATTTCGGGATATAAAGATAAAAGTGGACTCATTTCTTGATCAGCAGTTCTATTAAATATTGTTCTTCCCTCTTGTCAAATTTTTTCTGCGCCCCATTTTCATAAATTCATTGCTTGTGTACTAATTACCAATTGTACTGGAGTTACTCCAAAATCAACTAAATTATTTAAAGGATTTACTTTATTTCAATCAAATGATCCAATACTAGTAACTGCTACCTGAAATACTCGTTGTACAGTTTTCAAACCAACTGCTGCTGTTAATAAACCAGCTGTTCCAATTATTTTTTAGTATCTGATCATATTAAACTACTTCAACTATTATTAATAGTATTTGCTTCTATATTACTATCTATATCATTATTTATTAATAACTCTTCTTCTTGTGGCATTTTTTCTCTTCTCTCTATTTCTTTATTAAAACATAAAAAACACATTAGTAACAAACTTTACAAAAGTGGTTATAAACCATATTTTGTTAAATTGCTTTTATGTGTTTTAACATTAGTATAAAGGATTATCACTTAATAATCAATAAACTTGGTGCAAAACCTTTAATTTTAACAATTTAACGATTATTATTAATATTAAAGGTGATAGTTATTATGTTGAAAAAATATAAAGATGATCAAGAATTTTATAGTTTAGTCGGCATAAAGCCAAAAACATTTTATAAAATGCTTGAAATTTTAAAAATTGCTGATTCTAAACAAAAATATTGTGGTGGTAGAAAAAATAAAATTGTAATTGAAGAGCGTTTATTAATGACTTTAAAATATTGAAAAGACTATAGTAGTTATAGAGTTATTGCAAAAAGATATAATATTAGTCATACTAGTTGCATTCGTAATATTTTTTTAATTGAAAATATTTTAATAAAAAGCGGAATTTTTAATTTACCCGAAAAAAAAGATTTAACAAAAAATAAAGGTACTAATAATAATTTGTTAGCTATTGATGCCACTGAAACTCCAATTGAAAGAATTAAAAAAAACTAAAATTACTTTTTTCAGGTAAAAAGAAACATCATTCTCTCAAATCCCAAATAATTATTGATATTTCCAATGGAAAAATTATTTCAACTGCTTTTTGTTTTGGAAGCATTCATGATTTTAAATTGCTTCTAAAATCCAAAACTTTTATTCATCCAGAAAAACAAGTTTTTGTTGATTCGGGTTATCAAGGTATACAAAATATTCATAAAAATACATTTTTGCCATTTAAAAAAAGTAAATACAATAAATTAACACCAATTCAAAAAGAATACAATAAAACTTTAAGTAAAATTAGAATTAAAATTGAACACGTATTTGCTAAACTAAAACGTTTTAAAATTTTAAGTTTAAAATATCGCAATAAAATACGAAGATTTGCATTAAGATTTAATTTAATAGCAGGAATATATAATTTTGAATTACCTTAGTTTTGCACCAAGTCTAATATATAAATTCAATAATTTAAAAATATTTATTTGGGTATTTATTATATATTTGTTACAATTATTAAGCATTTATGAAAAGTATTAAGGAGTAAAAAATGACACAAAAAAAACGCATTGTTGTTGGTATGAGTGGTGGTGTTGATTCATCAGTAACAGCAGCACTTTTACAAGCAGAAGGCCATGAAGTTATTGGTCTTTTTATGCGTAATTGAGATTCACTTTTAAATAATGATTTACAAGGTAACAATAATCAAGATATTTGTCCACAAGAACAAGATTATCTTGATGCTTTAGCTGTTTGCCAAAAATTAAATATTAAATTAGAAAGAATTGATTTTGTTAAGGAATATTGAGATAATGTTTTTACTTATTTTCTTGAAGAATTTAAAAAAAGTCGTACTCCTAATCCCGATATTCTATGTAACAAATATATTAAATTCGATGCTTTTTTAAAATATGCACAAAAAAATTTAAAAGCAGATTATATTGCAATGGGGCACTATGCACGAATTAACTACAATCCAATTACTAAACAATATCAGTTATTAAAAGGAATTGATGATAATAAAGATCAAAGTTATTTTTTATGTCAATTAACACAAAAACAATTAAAATATAGTTTATTTCCTTTAGGTAATAAAACTAAAACTGAAGTTAGGGAATTAGCAAAAAAATATAATTTACCAACAGCAACAAAAAAAGATTCTACTGGCATATGTTTTATTGGTAATCGTAATTTTCAAACATTTTTAACAAATTATTTACCAGCTAATCCTGGCAAAATTGTTGATATTAATACCAAAACTACTATTGGTAATCACAATGGTGTTTACTACTATACACTTGGTCAAAGAAAAGGTATTAATCTTTCAGGAATGAAAGTTCCATATTTTGTTGTTGAAAAAAATGTTACTAATAATATCCTTTATGTTGCTGATGATAATGAAAATAAATGACTAATGAATAGCAGTTGTACTGTTAAATCATTGAATTGAATTAATAATAGTACATTAAAAAACTCTTTAAAATGTAATGCAAAATTTCGCTATCGTCAATCTGATATTGCTGTTATTATTAATTTTATTAATAATGATGAAATTAAGGTTGAATTTTCAGAAAAGATACGCGCTATTACGCCCGGTCAAACCGCTGTTTTTTATGATGGTGATATTTGTCTTGGTGGTGGAGTTATTGACCAAATATTTCGCTAATCAATTATTAAAAAACCAATATAAATAAGGAAATTATCCCCACATGTACTAGTGTGGAGGAAAAAATGAATTGAAATGAATTCAATAGCATATTTCAAACTGAAAACGATTGTTTGAAATATATAGCGAAGTTGAAAATAATGAAATGCATCAGGTGTGCTTCTTCTGGTTTGAATAATTCTGATTTGCGAAGAATACGATGTTTGAACTGTAACCAAACATTTAGTATTCTTTATGGAACCATTTTTATAAGTCACAGACCCAAATGACATCTTGGTTTTATCTCATCTTTAGATGAATAAACACAAAGCATGGCATACCAGCAACCGATGTTGCAAGGGAATTGGGTGTGACCTATAAAACAGCTTGAAGAATGTGTCATGAAATCAGGACTAGAATTGGAAATCAAGATGCAGGTTTCATTGTTGGTGGCACAGCACAGATGGATGAAATGTATCTTTCACATTTAGGTTTTAAAAAACAAGGAAGATCCTTGTTGAATAAAACTTTGATTGTTGGAGTTTATGAGAAAACCAGCAACAAACTAATTGTGAAGGTGCTGAAAAATGCAGATGAAAAAAACCTTTTAAGATTTGCATTGAAACACATTTTTACTGAGTGCTGTCTATTTACGGATTCTTGGAAGGGATATGTAAGTTTCAAAAACTTCTATCCCAAACATGAAATCGTAAATCATGAAGTTGGGTATGTGTCACCAACAGGTGTAAACACAAACCAGATTGAATCAGCACGAAAGCACATCCGACGAACTTTCCGAACACACATAAGAGTTTCAAAGCACAATATTCATTTATATGCAAAAGAATCAACATATAAATTCAATAACATACCTAGTTTTGAAACTGTAATTTTGTGTTTAATTTAAATACATGCAGGGATAATTTCCTAGTTAGGCTTTTATCTCCATTTATGTGATAAAATTTAAAAATAGTACATAAAGGGATAAAAGCCATAAATAATAAAATTTTTAATTGCATATTTTTTTATAATTTTCAAGATTCAAAAATTACTATTAAACTATTTTTTTAGTTTTTAGATACTTTTATTGCATTTTCTTTTTTACGTTTTTAAAATATAAAATAACCTATTATTATAAAAGTTATAGAAAAAAACAAAAAGGAGATTTTTAATGAAAAAAATATTAACAATATTAACTACCTTAGCATTTACAATAACTATTGAAAATTGTATTAATAATTTTAACTTAAGCACAATCACATTACAAAATGATTGTTTTAAAAAAAAATAATGTTCATCAAAGCAATAATGATTTTATTTTTTCTGATTTATATAAAAATAATAAAGGTGAAATATATTCAATAACTAATGATGGTATTTATAAATATACTAATGATAAAAATACATTCATAAAAACGAAAGGCATAAATGGATTAATAATAAGTTTAAAATTTGACGCAAAAGATAATATTTATGCTTTAAAAACTAATGGCATTTATAAATGTCTAGTCAATAAAAATGAATTTAAAAAAATGAAAGTAACAACTAATACTAATAATTATTCTTTTACAAATATTAAAATAGATTCATCAAACAATGTATATGTATGATCAAAGAAAGATGGTGTTTATAAATGTCTAGTCAATAAAAATGAATTTAAAAAAATAGGAGGTATCTATTTAAGTCAAGCAGATAATTTTAGAATATGGAATGGCAACACTTTTTAGGAATATTTTTTGGTAGACATTTGTTTTTGATAATTAACTGGAGTTAAGTAGTTTAAAGTGCTATGAATTCGTATGTTGTTATATCAATTGATATAATAGACTTGGTGCAAAACTAAGGTAATTCAAAATTATATATTCCTGCTATTAAATTAAATCTTAATGCAAATCTTCGTATTTTATTGCGATATTTTAAACTTAAAATTTTAAAACGTTTTAGTTTAGCAAATACGTGTTCAATTTGAATTCTAATTTTACTTAAAGTTTTATTGTATTATTTTTGAATTGGTGTTAATTGATTGTATTTACTTTTTTTAAATGGCAAAAATGTATTTTTATGAATATTTTGTATACCTTGATAACCCGAATCAACAAAAACTTGTTTTTCTGTATGAATAAAAGTTTTAGATTTTAGAAGCAATTTAAAATCATGAATGCTTCCAAAACAAAAAGCAGTTGAAATAATTTTTCCATTGGAAATATCAATAATTATTTGGGATTTGAGAGAATGATGTTTCTTTTTACCTGAAAAAAGTAATTTTAGTTTTTTTTAATTCTTTCAATTGGAGTTTCAGTAGCATCAATAGCTAACAAATTATTATTAGTACCTTTATTTTTTGTTAAATCTTTTTTTCCAGGTAAATTAAAAATTCCGCTTTTTATTAAAATATTTTCAATTCAAAAAATATTACGAATGCAACTAGTATGACTAATATTATATCTTTTTGCAATAACTCTATAACTACTATAGTCTTTTCAATATTCTAAAGTCATTAATAAACGCTCTTCAATTACAATTTTATTTTTTCTACCACCATAATATTTTTGTTTAGACTCAGCAATTTTTAAAATTTCAAGCATTTTATAAAATGTTTGTGGCTTTATGCCGACTAAACTATAAAATTCTTGATCATCTTTATATTTTTTCAACATAATAACTATCACCTTTAATATTAATAATAATCGTTAAATTGTTAAAATTAAAGGTTTTGCACCAAGTCTATTGAAGTCATTTATCTCATGAACAATGAGATTGAATAATTTGATTGTCATTGTTAGGTCAATCCGCTTATACTATTTCTCAATTTGCTAAAATTTCAAAAACATCAGCATGATTTAATCGTCAAAAATTTATGAAATCATCACAATTAGCAAAAACACAAAAACCATTCACAAAATTAAAATGTAGAATTGAAATTGATGAAACTTTTATCAAAGAAATTCATAAAGGAAATTTCAAAAATCCAGATGATCCAAGAAAAAAATGAATTGAAGAAAATGCTAAAGATTTAAACTGTTGTATTGAAATGGCAATTGATGAAAATAAAAATATTTATGCTCAAACAACAAATACTAAAAGATTAACAAAAAAATGAGTACAAGAAAATTTAACATCTAAGCTTATCGAAGAAAAATCAATTATAGTTTGTGATATGCAAATACTATATGATACAGTAGCTAAACAAACAAAATGTACTCTCAAGAAATTTAAATCAAAAGAAAATAAAGAATTAAATTATAAAAATTTAAGTAATATCAGTAAAATACAATCAAGTTTAAAAGAATTTATTACTCATTATCATGGCATTGGATTTACCAATATTCAAAATTACCTCAATAGACTTGGTGCAAAACCTTTAATTTTAACAATTTAACGATTATTATTAATATTAAAGGTGATAGTTATTATGTTGAAAAAATATAAAGATGATCAAGAATTTTATAGTTTAGTCGGCATAAAGCCACAAACATTTTATAAAATGCTTGAAATTTTAAAAATTGCTGAGTCTAAACAAAAATATTGTGGTGGTAGAAAAAATAAAATTGTAATTGAAGAGCGTTTATTAATGACTTTAGAATATTGAAAAGACTATAGTAGTTATAGAGTTATTGCAAAAAGATATAATATTAGTCATACTAGTTGCATTCGTAATATTTTTTGAATTGAAAATATTTTAATAAAAAGCGGAATTTTTAATTTACCTGGAAAAAAAGATTTAACAAAAAATAAAGGTACTAATAATAATTTGTTAGCTATTGATGCTACTGAAACTCCAATTGAAAGAATTAAAAAAAACTAAAATTACTTTTTTCAGGTAAAAAGAAACATCATTCTCTCAAATCCCAAATAATTATTGATATTTCCAATGGAAAAATTATTTCAACTGCTTTTTGTTTTGGAAGCATTCATGATTTTAAATTGCTTCTAAAATCTAAAACTTTTATTCATCCAGAAAAACAAGTTTTTGTTGATTCAGGTTATCAAGGTATACAAAATATTCATAAAAATACATTTTTGCCATTTAAAAAAAGTAAATACAATCAATTAACACCAATTCAAAAAGAATACAATAAAACTTTAAGTAAAATTAGAATTAAAATTGAACACGTATTTGCTAAACTAAAACGTTTTAAAATTTTAAGTTTAAAATATCGCAATAAAATACGAAGATTTGCATTAAGATTTAATTTAATAGCAGGAATATATAATTTTGAATTACCTTAGTTTTGCACCAAGTCTAATCAAATAATTCTTTTAATTTTCAAAAAAACTCTTGATGAAATAAAAAAAATCATCAACCTGGCCTAAAATTTGATTTTATTTAATTTTGGGATTTATTTTTTTTACAAACTGAAATATAATGCTTCAGATTTTGCATAAGGTGATATTTTATAATGTTGGTATTTAAATTTTCATAAATTGAGGTAATTTTGAATATTGGTAAATCCAATGCCATGATAATGAGTAATAAATTCTTTTAAACTTGATTGTATTTTACTGATATTACTTAAATTTTTATAATTTAATTCTTTATTTTCTTTTGATTTAAATTTCTTGAGAGTACATTTTGTTTGTTTAGCTACTGTATCATATAGTATTTGCATATCACAAACTATAATTGATTTTTCTTCGATAAGCTTAGATGTTAAATTTTCTTGTACTCATTTTTTTGTTAATCTTTTAGTATTTGTTGTTTGAGCATAAATATTTTTATTTTCATCAATTGCCATTTCAATACAACAGTTTAAATCTTTAGCATTTTCTTCAATTCATTTTTTTCTTGGATCATCTGGATTTTTGAAATTTCCTTTATGAATTTCTTTGATAAAAGTTTCATCAATTTCAATTCTACCTTTTAATTTTGTGAATGGTTTTTGTGTTTTTGCTAATTGTGATGATTTCATAAATTTTTGACGATTAAATCATGCTGATTTTTTTGAAATTTTAGCAAATTGAGAAATAGTATAAGCAGATTGACCTAACAATGACAATCAAATTATTCAATCTCATTGTTCATGAGATAAATGACTTCAATGTAAAAAATGATTTCTTAAAGCATCAAAGCTACTTTTACAATCTTTGCATAAATATTTTTGCTTATTATTCTTAAAACCATTTTTTACACATCAATAAGATTTACAATTTGGACATTGAATTCCTTTTTCTTTAAATTTTTTATCAATTGCATCTAATTTTTCTTTTTTCTCAATTTGTTTAATTCTATTTTTAAAATGTCTAATAATTTTTATAAATTCTTCATCTTTTTTGTTTTTTAAAACATCAATTAATTCATTATTAGTCACAAAAAATCACCCCTGATATAAAAATATTACTTTTAATTTTAAATTAAAAGTAATATCAAGATTTTTTGTGAAAATTAAAAAATAATTCTAATTTTAATTGGATTAATGATCTAAAATTTTTATCATTAATAAATTCAGTTTTGAAAGTTTTAAAATTTGCTTCAGCAACAGCATTGTCATAAGGACAACCTTTTTTGCTTAAAGAGCGATTTATGTTGAATGCTAGTAAAAGTTTATCAATAATTTTATTATTAAATTCATTACCTCGATCGCTATGAAATATTTGAATATCTTTTAAACAGCGATTTGATTGCATAAATGCTTCATATACTAATGATGCATCTTTTTTAGTGCCTACACTATGTCCAATAATTTCGCGGTTAAATAGGTCTATTAATAAACAAATATAGTTTCACTTACCATTTACTTGAACATAAGTTAAATCACTAACAATAACTTCATTTTTAATCCTATTCTTAAAGTTTCTATTAACAAGATTAGTTATTTGACTATCATTGACTTTATTATGATGATTTTTGTGTCTTAATTTAGTGTATTTTTATATTAAATTATGTTTATTAATAATTTCTTTAATTTTTCGTCTTGATAAATCAATTTCTTGGTTTTCTAATATGACTTTTAATCTTCTTGTGCCATAAATTTCTTTATTTTCTTTAAAAGCACTAATAACAGCTTCATCATACATATTATTTTGATTTTTTTCTTTTTTCTTGAAATTAAAATAATATGTTGATTTAGAGAGCTTTAAAAAACGACACATTGTACGAATTTTATATTTACATTTATTATTGATAATAATCTCTATTTTCTGCCTATTATTAGTGCTGCTTGCTTTAAAATATCATTTTCCATTCGTAACTGTTTTAATTCTTTTCTTAATTTAATTAATTCATTTTCTTCAACAGAATGATTATCTTTAGATTTAAAACTACCTGAATTAGTAAATTGCTTAATTCAATTATAAGTAGCTGCTCTTGTAACATTGTACTCTTTAGCAAGACAAGACACTGACTTACCACTTTGATATAAATCTACTATTTGTTTCTTAAATTCGTCGGTATATGAGTTAATATTGGCCATAATTATAGTTCCTTTCTTTTAACTAATTGGTTCACTTGTCTACGTAATTAGTGTTCAATAAAGTGTAACCTATCCAATAGTTCAAGTAACATTATCCTTGACAGTTGTATCAAGTGAAGCTGTTTGTACCCCTTCTCCTTTATCATCTGTTAACCCTAATTGTTTTGATACTTCTACGTTCATGGCTACACCAGCTTTATCACCACAAGCAACAACTGAAGTAGTAGCTGCTGTTGTTAATGTTAATGCACCCATTAATCTTAATATATTTTTCATATTCATATATAGTACCCCCAATAATATGACTTTTGAACTACAAATACAATAACCACAATTTAGAATTGTTTCTAAACACAATATTGAAATGAATCAAATTAACATTATACATCATATTTTACTTTCTACCATCAATATACTTTATAACAATATAAAAAAATATTCATTATTAACACCTTTAATATTACTATAAAAATTTGTCAAAAATAATAAATACTAAAAATGTATTGGTTATTATAACCAATACATTTTTAAACTTTTTTTATTCTTCGTCTTCACGCCATTCGCCTTCTGACATCAATAATTCTTTACGTACATTTTTAGCAATCGTATAATTAGGGTTTTTATCATCACCATTAATTAAAACATTACGTACTAAATAATTTTCAATTTCATTTTGTAGATTTTTTGCAACAAAAGGTCAATCATCTTTCACTCTAAATTCGCTATCCAATTCTTCTTGTAATTTAGGATTTGTAAGCATTCTTTTTCTTTGCATTGGTTTATAATAAGCAAAGTATCAAATTAGAGCAAACGCAATGCTAGCAATTAAATAAACTAATTGTAAAACATTAGAAGTTATATCAGATATTCCTTTTGTAGTATCAGTTCCACCTTTACCAATAAGACTTGCACCCGAAATTAAACCATTGATTAAAGATCTTAATCATTCTTCAAATTGTCAAACTAAGAAAAGTGTTGCTGCAAGTCAAATAATAATTTCAAAAATATTTTTTTTCAATTTCTTTTCTATAGACAGTTTAATTGCAATGGAAAGTACAAAAACATAAATAATAACCATAATAATACCGGCTTCAGAAGTTAATGTTCCATAATTAACAATCGAACTTAAAACTAATTGTCCATCCTTATAAACAGGATGTAACGTATCAACTATTACTCCAATAATATCAGGTAAAATTAATCATACAAAAACTGAAGAAAAAGTAATAATTAAATTTAATCTAGAAGCTTTAAATGGAATGTTATCTTTTGATAATTCTTTATATTTAGGTGAAATATACCCCTCGACAGATAATGGTTCTAAAATAGCACCACTATATAAAGCATTTTGCATTCCAGAATTAGACTTTAATGAAATAGTACAAATTAACATTACAAGGATACCAATTATTCCTAATCATTGTGCATGAGCTTTATCACCTAAAATTTTAAAAATACTTAAGTTGGGATTATCTGAAAAATTACCAGCAACATCACCAATCATAAGGATTGTTACTGCCATATAAAAAATAGTAGATAAAATCATAACAATAACTAATGAACGACTAATATTTTTTTCAGGATTTCTAACATTTTTACCAATTGTTGAATAGGTTTCAAATCCTAAAAAGAAAAAAAAACACATGGCAAAAGCTTGTGAAAAGTTATTGGCAGTTAATTGTTGATGAGAAGTAGTCATATCTCAATTTGAAGTTCCTGCCATCACAAATAATATAATAGTTGCTATTATTAATAAAAAAGTTGTTCCTCATTTTAAATAACTAGAAATATTCACACATTTTTTAAATGCAGCCATTCCTAAAAATAATAAACAAGAAGCTAAACCATAAATTAGAATTCCAATCAAATCTAATCCTAAATGTTGTCATACTCCTCAATTAGCATATAAAAAAGAAGATGGATCAGTAAAGTTAATTCTAATCATTGATACAATTTGTGAACTAACTATAACAGGTAAAGTAGCATACTGTAAAAAAGAAATTAATCAACCTCAAAAGCGACCATAACTACTTCTAACATAAATATAAGCAGCACCATTATTACCTGGATGTACTCTTGAAAGTCTTGAGAAAGCTCAAGCACAAGTTCCTGCAATTAAACCTTCTACTAAAAAAATTCAAATCATATGAGAACCTAAATTTAAACTATCTTTATTAATTAAAATTGCAAAGTTAGCAGTAAAAGTAATTCCAACAGTATAATTAAAACCAAACCAGACTAATTCTGATAAAGTTAATTTATGATTTGTCCTTTCTTTTTTCTTAAAAAGTTTTAACATAATATTCTCCTTTCAATTATAATAATTATATACCTTTAAAGTGATTTCATTAATTAATAAAATAGTCAATAAAATCAAAAAAATAAAAAAATATATGTAATTTATAATAACTAATTTTATTTTAAAATACTACTAATATTTAATTAAATTTTCAAATAATACTAATAAAAAAATAACATTTTTTTAAAAACTATTATTATAATAATGCTACTTAAATAAAAATACTACTTTTTTAATAAGTTATTTTAAAAAATAAGCTTAAACATCTTTTATTCTACATGATAAATAGTGTATTATATAATAATACTTTTAAAAAAATAAAGAAGGAGGTATTAATCATATATGGGAATTACCAAAAAGAAAAAAATTCGTTTATTTCCATTTAAAATGCCAACAGCAATTACAGTCTTATTCTTTATTATTGCTCTAATTATCATTATTTCTTGGATTCCAGGAACAACAGGTAAATGATTAGAAGATGAATCAAAGCCTGTAAGCACTGATAACCCTTGACAAGACGGTGGACCATTAGGTATCATGGACTTATTTTTGGCTCCAATTAAAGGTTTCATTGGTAGCAGTGATATTATTGTTTTTGTTTTAGTAATTGGTGGATATATTGGCATAGTTATGAAATCAGGTGCACTAGATGCAGGAATTGGTCGTTTAGTTAAACGTCTAAACGGAAAAGAAATTTGAATTATTCCTTCAATTATGACTATCCTATCGATTGGTGGAACAGTTGAAGGAATGTGCGAAGAAACTATTCCTTACTATTTAATTATTATTCCAGCAATGTTAGCTGCTGGTTTTGATGTTGTTACAGCTGTATTAATGATTTTATTGGGTGCTGGTGTTGGTGTTATGTTTTCAACACTTAATCCCTTTGCTATTGCTACAGCTTCACAAGCTAGTAGTTTAAATCCTGGTGATGGAATCATCTGACGTTTAATTTGTTGATTTTTAGCAACTATCGGTACTATTGCTTTTGTTATGTGATATGCAATCCGTGTTAAACGTAATCCTGAAAAATCAGTTGTTTTTCACTTACATAGTGAGCATCATGAAGAATTTATTAGTAAAGAAGAAATACCTGAATTTACTAAACGTCGTAAAATTATTTTAGCGCTATTTGGATTAACATTTTTAATTATGGTGCTTTGTATTATTCCATTAGGTAAAATTACAGGAACAACTATTTTTGATGATTTTCACAATACATTAATTAAATATTTTCCATATTTCACAAGTCAAATTAATGCATTTGGTGACTGACACATTGAAATGTTAGCTTTCTTATTTTTCTTTGTTTCAATTATCATTGCAGCAATTGATTGAAAAGGCGAAGAACAATATGTTCGTAATTTTATTAGTGGTTCTTCAGAATTATTAGGTGTTGCTTTAATAATTGCTGTTGCTGGTGGAATTGGCTGATCATTACAAAATTCAGGAATGCAACATGTTGTTGTTGGACAATTGCAAAGTATTGATAAATTACCAAGATTTGCTATTGTTATTATTGGTTTTTTTGCTTTTCTTTTGATTGCCTTTGTTATTCCTTCAACATCAGGATTTGCAAAAGCCGTTTTCCCTATTGTTTCAAAAATAGTAATTCCTTTAGGATTAGGTTCAGGAATGATTACTACTTTTGTTATGGCTAGTGGTTGAATTAATTTATTTGCACCAAGTGCAGGTGTAATGATGGCAGGACTTGCCATTGCTAAAGTTCCCCTAACAAGTTTTTATCGAGCAATTTGACCATATACTATTGGTATTACTGTCTTTGCTTTAATAATGTTAAGTATTGGAACTTTATTACCTCAATCAATATTTTAGTAGAATTTAAAGCACTATGTTAATTAAAACTTTTCTCTAATTAGAGAAAAGTTTTTTTATTTTTTATTTCATTTTTATAAAATTAAACAGCATTTGGGAAAACATTCACTTTCACGATTTGTTTGCGTTTGTTCATTATTTAGTAGACTTAATTGATCATCTGCTAATTCTGAAATTTCTACAATTTCTACAACTTCATCTTCTGGTAAAAAATTTGTTCTAATATTTTATTAATATTATTTCAATCATTTACAAAATTTTCGCTCATTTTACTGTCTCTAATTATTTTCCTAGTAGCAGGATCATATTCTGTTGATTGACAAGAATTTAACAACATTTCTTCAACAAAAGCAGAAACTTTATAAATAATTAATAATTTTTGGTTAATATTATCATCACTTTTTTCTTTTAATTTTCACAAAAAATCTTGATATTACTTTTAATTTTAAATTAAAAGTAATATTTTTATATCAGGGGTGATTTTTTGTGACTAATAATGAATTAATTGATGTTTTAAAAAACAAAAAAGATGAAGAATTTATAAAAATTATTAGACATTTTAAAAATAGAATTAAACAAATTGAGAAAAAAGAAAAATTTTTTAATTTTCACAAAAAATCTTGATATTACTTTTAATTTAAAATTAAAAGTAATATTTTTATATCAGGGGTGATTTTTTGTGACTAATAATGAATTAATTGATGTTTTAAAAAACAAAAAAGATGAAGAATTTATAAAAATTATTAGACATTTTAAAAATAGAATTAAACAAATTGAGAAAAAAGAAAAATTAGATGCAATTGATAAAAAATTTAAAGAAAAAGGAATTCAATGTCCAAATTGTAAATCTTATTGATGTGTAAAAAATGGTTTTAAGAATAATAAGCAAAAATATTTATGCAAAGATTGTAAAAGTAGCTTTGATGCTTTAAGAAATCATTTTTTACATTGAAGTCATTTATCTCATGAACAATGAGATTGAATAATTTGATTGTCATTGTTAGGTCAATCTGCTTATACTATTTCTCAATTTGCTAAAATTTCAAAAACATCAGCATGATTTAATCGTCAAAAATTTATGAAATCATCACAATTAGCAAAAACACAAAAACCATTCACAAAATTAAAAGGTAGAATTGAAATTGATGAAACTTTTATCAAAGAAATTCATAAAGGAAATTTCAAAAATCCAGATGATCCAAGAAAAAAATGAATTGAAGAAAATGCTGAAGATTTAAACTGTTGTATTGAAATGGCAATTGATGAAAATAAAAATATTTATGCTCAAACAACAAATACTAAAAGATTAACAAAAAAATGAGTACAAGAAAATTTAACATCTAAGCTTATCGAAGAAAAATCAATTATAGTTTGTGATATGCAAATACTATATGATACAGTAGCTAAACAAACAAAATGTACTCTCAAGAAATTTAAATCAAAAGAAAATAAAGAATTAAATTATAAAAATTTAAGTAATATCAGTAAAATACAATCAAGTTTAAAAGAATTTATTACTCATTATCATGGCATTGGATTTACCAATATTCAAAATTACCTCAATTTATGAAAATTTAAATACCAACATTATAAAATATCACCTTATGCAAAATCTGAAGCATTATATTTCAGTTTGTAAAAAAAATAAATCCCAAAATTAAATAAAATCAAATTTTAGGCCAGGTTGATGATTTTTTTTATTTCATCAAGAGTTTTTTTGAAAATTAAAAGAAAAATTAGATGCAATTGATAAAAAATTTAAAGAAAAAGGAATTCAATGTCCAAATTGTAAATCTTATTGATGTGTAAAAAATGGTTTTAAGAATAATAAGCAAAAATATTTATGCAAAGATTGTAAAAGTAGCTTTGATGCTTTAAGAAATCATTTTTTACATTGAAGTCATTTATCTCATGAACAATGAGATTGAATAATTTGATTGTCATTGTTAGGTCAATCTGCTTATACTATTTCTCAATTTGCTAAAATTTCAAAAACATCAGCATGATTTAATCGTCAAAAATTTATGAAATCATCGCAATTAGCAAAAACACAAAAACCATTCACAAAATTAAAAGGTAGAATTGAAATTGATGAAACTTTTATCAAAGAAATTCATAAAGGAAATTTCAAAAATCCAGATGATCCAAGAAAAAAATGAATTGAAGAAAATGCTAAAGATTTAAACTGTTGTATTGAAATGGCAATTGATGAAAATAAAAATATTTATGCTCAAACAACAAATACTAAAAGATTAACAAAAAAATGAGTACAAGAAAATTTAACATCTAAGCTTATCGAAGAAAAATCAATTATAGTTTGTGATATGCAAATACTATATGATACAGTAGCTAAACAAACAAAATGTACTCTCAAGAAATTTAAATCAAAAGAAAATAAAGAATTAAATTATAAAAATTTAAGTAATATCAGTAAAATACAATCAAGTTTAAAAGAATTTATTACTCATTATCATGGCATTGGATTTACCAATATTCAAAATTACCTCAATTTATGAAAATTTAAATACCAACATTATAAAATATCACCTTATGCAAAATCTGAAGCATTATATTTCAGTTTGTAAAAAAAATAAATCCCAAAATTAAATAAAATCAAATTTTAGGCCGGGTTGATGATTTTTTTTATTTCATCAAGAGTTTTTGTGAAAATTAAAACTTTTTTCTTTCTGTAATTGCTGTTTATACTTACTTAATTCATCTCATAATGATTTAATATCTTCCTTTTTTGCTGCTATTTTTCTAAAAATTTCTATAATTTCTTTATAATCAAATTTTATTTCAGATAGTAAAGATTTTAAATTCATATTTTTCCCATTTCAAAATAAAAAACCTACTTGCTTAAAACTTAAACAATAGGTCAAAAACTTATATTTTTTTATTTATAAAAATATTATATTTTATTATTTTTATTTTTTTTCAGATATTACTTTATAACAATAAATACTAATATAATTTTAATTTTTAATATATTTTTATTATATTAAAAATTAAAATTATAAGTGTTTTTTGATTTAATTTTACTATTAATAATTTACAAATAAACTCTTAAAGGTTTAAAAAAACCATAAAATTTTTTTTATGTATTATAATAGTGTTAGTGAGTTATTTAAAATAATATGTTTTACATAAGATTATTGAAGATAATTTCTCACATCTATTCTAGATTTAACTGAGGAGGTTAAGAGAAAAATGAGGAATATGAGAACTTTATTAAAGTTATTAGGTGCTAGTGTCATAACAACAGTACCAGTAACTACTGTTATAGCTTGTGGTAACAACAAAGAAGATCAGGTAAAAATATTACTAGATCAAGTATCAATAAATTTAGGTTTAACAAATGATGAAGGAAACGGTTTAAAAACTATTAGACTTGATTGAGAAAAAGATACATCCTTTTTCTGAATTGATAATTCCGATATTTTGGTTACTAAATTATTAGAAAATGAGGTAACTACTGGTCAAGCCAAAGCTAAAGATAAAGACAGTTTCTATTTTTTAAAATCTGTTTTACAACAGAAATTAACATCAGGAACAACACCTAAAGATGGTACTTTTGATGCAGCGGAAGTTGCTAAAATTAAAAATAAAATATCTGATATAAAAGTTTCTACTAGTAAATTTGTAGAACCAAATGATGATGAAAAACTTGTAGTTGGTGATGGGACATATAATTTACAATTCTTTAAAGAAGATGGTAAAACAAATTTAGGGGATAAATATACAGTAAAAGTAATGACTGGAACTGATGCTTTATTTAATATTTTTGCAAGTGATAGTCCTGCTAAGTTAAGTTATAATGAATTTGTTTATGAAGGAAGTTCTATTGAGCATTTCCAAGCGGGTTATAAATTAGAAGAAACTGTTAATAAATGATTAAAAGATAAAACAGAAGTACCATTAATAAGCAAAAGCAGAACTGAAAAAGCTATTAAATTTAATAACTTTGAACAATTAGTTGGTTGAAAAGCAAAATTTAATGTTATAAGTTTTGAAAGAAGAGGAGCATTCCCTCGTCCAAATGATTTAACAGACGGAGATGAACTAACACTTTCTATTGCTTTAGTAAAAAACCAAGAAACTATTTCTTTAAAGTCAACAATAATAATAAGAATAAACAATTAATAGTAAAATAATAATGATATGATTAGCATAAGATCATTATTCAATTTTTCTAAAATATATTAATTAAGGTAATACTAGTCTAGTATTACCTTATTTTTTACTTCAAAATAATATATATTAGACTTGGTGCAAAACTAAGGTAATTCAAAATTATATATTCCTGCTATTAAATTAAATCTTAATGCAAATCTTCGTATTTTATTGCGATATTTTAAACTTAAAATTTTAAAACGTTTTAGTTTAGCAAATACGTGTTCAATTTTAATTATAATTTTACTTAAAGTTTTATTGTATTCTTTTTGAATTGGTGTTAATTGATTGTATTTACTTTTTTTAAATGGCAAAAATGTATTTTTATGAATATTTTGTATACCTTGATAACCCGAATCAACAAAAACTTGTTTTTCTGGATGAATAAAAGTTTTAGATTTTAGAAGCAATTTAAAATCATGAATGCTTCCAAAACAAAAATCAGTTGAAATAATTTTTCCATTGGAAATATCAATAATTATTTGGGATTTGAGAGAATGATGTTTATTTTTACCTGAAAAAAGTAATTTTATTTTTTTTTAATTCTTTCAATTGGAGTTTCAGTAGCATCAATAGCTAACAAATTATTATTAGTACCTTTATTTTTTGTTAAATCTTTTTTTCCAGGTAAATTAAAAATTCCGCTTTTTATTAAAATATTTTCAATTCAAAAAATATTACGAATGCAACTAGTATGACTAATATTATATCTTTTTGCAATAACTCTATAACTACTATAGTCTTTTCAATATTCTAAAGTCATTAATAAACGCTCTTCAATTACAATTTTATTTTTTCTACCACCATAATATTTTTGTTTAGACTCAGCAATTTTTAAAATTTCAAGCATTTTATAAAATGTTTGTGGCTTTATGACGACTAAACTATAAAATTCTTGATCATCTTTATATTTTTTCAACATAATAACTATCACCTTTAATATTAATAATAATCGTTAAATTGTTAAAATTAAAGGTTTTGCACCAAGTCTATTATTTTAATTCTTCGCTATTAACTTTCATTGCTAAAATTTGTTTTAATTGAAATTGTTCATGCACTACTGCTTCAAATTCTAAAACAAAACCTACTTGAAACTTAAGAAAAGCATCATTAACATATTTTTTATTATTAAAAATTAAAAATGCCAATTGTTCAAAAGCATAATTTAAAATTTTATCAGAATTTGGTTCTAAAGAAAGATAACAAAATATTTGTTCATTCCTTAAATATTGCGATATATCAAAACTATTATTTAATTTATCTAATTGTTTTCATAAACATGGTGTTAAAATAATTTTAGCAATACCATTATCACTATACTTAATACCATCTCTTTCGTAAGAAAAACCATTATTAAAAATAATGGTGTTCATTCCTAATTCTTTATAATTAATAGTATATTCGGTTATTAACTCTGCAAAAATATTCTCGTTACCTACTCAATCAGCACTAAATTCTAGATTTTTATTAACAGTAATAATAAGAGCATTTGTTATTTTTTTTACTTCATTGTAAAAATAGTTCTCATTGTTCAAGAATAACAAAAACTATTTCATCAATCAAAGTATATGGCATTGAAGATTCTTCTTTTAATTTTCACAAAAAATCTTGATATTACTTTTAATTTAAAATTAAAAGTAATATTTTTATATCAGGGGTGATTTTTTGTGACTAATAATGAATTAATTGATGTTTTAAAAAACAAAAAAGATGAAGAATTTATAAAAATTATTAGACATTTTAAAAATAGAATTAAACAAATTGAGAAAAAAGAAAAATTAGATGCAATTGATAAAAAATTTAAAGAAAAAGGAATTCAATGTCCAAATTGTAAATCTTATTGATGTGTAAAAAATGGTTTTAAGAATAATAAGCAAAAATATTTATGCAAAGATTGTAAAAGTAGCTTTGATGCTTTAAGAAATCATTTTTTACATTGAAGTCATTTATCTCATGAACAATGAGATTGAATAATTTGATTGTCATTGTTAGGTCAATCTGCTTATACTATTTCTCAATTTGCTAAAATTTCAAAAACATCAGCATGATTTAATCGTCAAAAATTTATGAAATCATCACAATTAGCAAAAACACAAAAACCATTAACAAAATTAAAAGGTAGAATTGAAATTGATGAAACTTTTATCAAAGAAATTCATAAAGGAAATTTCAAAAATCCAGATGATCCAAGAAAAAAATGAATTAGACTTGGTGCAAAACCTTTAATTTTAACAATTTAACGATTATTATTAATATTAAAGGTGATAGTTATTATGTTGAAAAAATATAAAGATGATCAAGAATTTTATAGTTTAGTCGGCATAAAGCCACAAACATTTTATAAAATGCTTGAAATTTTAAAAATTGCTGAGTCTAAACAAAATATTATGGTGGTAGAAAAAATAAAATTGTAATTGAAGAGCGTTTATTAATGACTTTAGAATATTGAAAAGACTATAGTAGTTATAGAGTTATTGCAAAAAGATATAATATTAGTCATACTAGTTGCATTCGTAATATTTTTTGAATTGAAAATATTTTAATAAAAAGCGGAATTTTTAATTTACCTGGAAAAAAAGATTTAACAAAAAATAAAGGTACTAATAATAATTTGTTAGCTATTGATGCTACTGAAACTCCAATTGAAAGAATTAAAAAAAACTAAAATTACTTTTTTCAGGTAAAAAGAAACATCATTCTCTCAAATCCCAAATAATTATTGATATTTCCAATGGAAAAATGATTTCAACTGCTTTTTGTTTTGGAAGCATTCATGATTTTAAATTGCTTCTAAAATCTAAAACTTTTATTCATCCAGAAAAACAAGTTTTTGTTGATTCAGGTTATCAAGGTATACAAAATATTCATAAAAATACATTTTTGCCATTTAAAAAAAGTAAATACAATCAATTCACACCAATTCAAAAAGAATACAATAAAACTTTAAGTAAAATTAGAATTAAAATTGAACACGTATTTGCTAAACTAAAACGTTTTAAAATTTTAAGTTTAAAATATCGCAATAAAATACGAAGATTTGCATTAAGATTTAATTTAATAGCATGAATATATAATTTTGAATTACCTTAGTTTTGCACCAAGTCTATTGAAGAAAATGCTAAAGATTTAAACTGTTGTATTGAAATGGCAATTGATGAAAATAAAAATATTTATGCTCAAACAACAAATACTAAAAGATTAACAAAAAAATGAGTACAAGAAAATTTAACATCTAAGCTTATCGAAGAAAAATCAATTATAGTTTGTGATATGCAAATAATATATGATAAAGTAGCTAAACAAACAAAATGTACTCTCAAGAAATTTAAATCAAAAGAAAATAAAGAATTAAATTATAAAAATTTAAGTAATATCAGTAAAATACAATCCAGTTTAAAAGAATTTATTACTCATTATCATGGCATTGGATTTACCAATATTCAAAATTACCTCAATTTATGAAAATTTAAATACCAACATTATAAAATATCACCTTATGCAAAATCTAAAGCATTATATTTAAGTTTGTAAAAAAAATAAATCCCAAAATTAAATAAAATCAAATTTTAGGCCGGGTTGATGATTGTTTTTATTTCATCAAGAGTTTTTTTGAAAATTAAAAGAAATTAATAGTATTAATCATTTGTTAATTACTAACAAGTATGCTCTTGATATAATTGCTAACTTTTTAAAGGAAAATAAAACTTTAATTGTAAAATTAAAAAGGACACTTATATAAAAATTAAATTGTGTTAGTTCTATAATTAAGAAAAGAAAGGAATTAGCGCAATGTATAAGTATCTGAGTATTGAATCAATAATAGCGATAAAAGAATATAAAAATTATGGATTTTCGATTCGTAAAATAGCAAAAATTGTTGATTATAGTAAATCAACCGTACATAGAGTTTGTAGATTATTAAATAAAAACTTATTGCCATTAGAAATATTGAATCAATTTCAAAAAAATAAACAAAATGCAGGCAGAAAATTAATAATTTTAACTTTAACATAAATTAATAGTATTAATAATTTGTTAATTACTAAAAAGTATGCTCTTGATATAATTGCTAACTTTTTAAAGGAAAATAAAATAAAAAATATTTCAACAAAAAAACTTTATATAACATGTTTAAAACAAATCGAATGGGTTTTGATGAAAATAACTTATTGAGAAAAGGCAAAAATAAATCTCACAAACAAAAAGAAACTAGGGGCAAAATTAATAATTGTAAGTCTATTCATGAAAGAAATTTAATCATTCCTAATATTAAAAATATACAAGAATTTGGTCATTTAGAAGGTGATACTATCATTGGCAAAGATCATAAAAGGTCTATTATTACTTTGGCTGATATATGATCAAAAACCACAATTCCTTTAGTAACTCAAAATCATAAATCAGAAAATATTACGAAAAGTATAATAAAATTTATTTCAAAGTTACAAAAAGGAACAGTTAAAACCATTACTTTTGATCGTGGTAAAGAATTTAGTAAATGAAGATTAATCGAAAAAATTTGTAATGTCAAAATTTATTTTGCAGATCCTGGTAAACCTTGCCAAAGGGGTTTAAATGAAAATAATAATGGTATTTTAAGAAGATATTTACCAAAATCTACAGATCTATCTTCATATAAACAAAAAGATTTAAATTTTATAGCATTTCAAATTAATTCTACACCCAGAAAATCGCTCTCTTATAAAAGACCAATAGATTTAATACAATTATTTTAAAAAACTGTCCCATTTATATTTACAACTCAGGTATAAAAAAGAAAAGAAATTTTTTTAAAAAATAACTTAATTTACAAGTATTTTTGCATATTAAAGTTATATTGTAAAATATTTGGTTTTCATATATTATTAATTCAAAATCTTTATTGGTTTTTAAATTAACTTATTATTTTTAAGCGAGGTAAAAAATGAAAAACTTAGTAAAATTATTATCGATCTTAACAATATCAACACCAATACCATTATCAGTTGTTGCTTGTGATAATAACACAACACAAAAAACAGAATTAAAAGATAAAATTACTAAACTAACAACAAATATTACTGTAGATGTTAATAAAAGTAATAAAAAATTAGATACATTAATAAATAATACAATAGAAGTTAAAAACTTAAATCCAAAGTTAGGTAACCCTGTAATTAAATATTTTAGTGATAAAGAAGCTAAAAATGATATAACTACTAAATTACAAAAAGTTGGTGATTTATATATAGTTATTACTAGCAATAGTAATGATTTTAATTATCAAGGTTCAACAGCGCCAATTAAAATAAATATAAAAGAACAATCTGATAAAACTGATTTAAGTACTATTACTCAATTAACTGGTTTAGACATTATTGCTAATCCAATTAAAAGTTATAAAGAATTAATTAGTAATATAAATAGTTTTGATGAATTTAAGTCAATACCATTAGCTGCTGGTTATCAACTTCAATTTTATAACGAAAATAATGAAGAAATAACAAACAATAAACAAGAACTTGAAAAAGTATCTAAAATAGTTGTCAAAATAAGTAGTAATTCAAATGATCCAAATTATCAAGGTTCAACAATGATTGATATAACTAAACAAACAATTATTTCAGATATTGATATGCAAAATTATTTTGCAAAGACAACTTTGCCATTCGCTTCATGAGCACCAGCAACTTCAACTAAAGCAACAATGAATAAACAAGAAGCAGTAACAGATGTTATAAATAAATTAAAAAAATTACAAAAAGATTCAGAATTAGCTGTTAAAGTTTTATTAAAAGGTATGTATAAAGAAAAAATTGATTTTAATAAGCTTAGAAATGAAAATGAAATTTATGATAAAAATGAAAAGCCAGTACCTAATGATTGATTTAAAGATAAAGAATCAGATAAAGAAGCAAATGTATTGATTTTTTATGGTAATACAGAAACTGGTTATTTTTATCCTATAAAAATAAATATAAATTAATTTATTAAAATTTATGATAAAAAATAAACTCTCGTTTAATTCAAAGAGAGTTTTTATTATTTAAACTTTTTTATTTTTTTCTTTTAAATTTTGATGTTTATAGAACATTCTATTTTCAATACTTGCAATACGAGCAGTTGATTCACCAACATTAATATTAACCAATGCTTCATTAATTGCATAGATTTTTGCATCTAAGTTATCTAAATGATGTAAAATTTCAGCTTCTATTGTTTTTGGTAAGACAGGTGAACCATATTCATATTTACCATGACTAGCTAATATTAGATGCTGTAATAAAACTACGATTTCTTCTTCTAAGTTAATATTCAATTCCTTACAAGCGAGTGTAACTTGCATTGCGCCTAATGAAATATGACCAATCATTTTACCTGATAGTGTATATGAACTAATAGGATTATTATTTAATTCAACCATTTTTCCATAATCATGCATAATGATTCCTGCATATAATAGTTCACTATTAATATTACGATCATTATAAAGTGCTACTACTTGTTTTGCCATTCTTAACATTGTTACTGAGTGTCATAATAAACCGCTTTGAACAGCATGATGCATTTTAACTGCTGCTGGTCACTTCTTATAATCATCAATATTTTTTTTATTAAAACATTGGATTAATACTTTTTTTAAAATTGGATTTTTAAATTCCTTTATTGTTTGACTAATTTCAGTTCATGCTTCAATAATATTAATTGGTGCTTGTGTAAGTAATAAATCATAATATTCACTAGGATTAGTAATAATAGTTCAATTATTAATTTTTATTTGTATTTCATTATTATAATTAATGCTATTTGCTTCAATTTTAATTACTTGTCCTATTGTTAATTGTTCAATAGTTTCTTTGCTTACGTCTCAAATTCTTGCTGAAATTGTCCCAGTTTTATCTTGTAATTGTAAGTTTAAATAATTAGTATTGTTAGAAGCAACACCTTGAATTACTCGATTAATAATTACTACTAAACTTAAAACATTATTAGGTTTAATATCTTTAATTACAGTCATTTTTTAGTTCCTTTCTATCATTTTATATCTTTGATATTTAGATATTTGATAGCTAATTCTTCATACATTTTTCTCATTTTTAATTGTGCATCATTAATGGTTTTATCAACACAAACAAAATAGAATTTAATTTTTGGCTCAGTTCCACTGGGTCTAACAGCAAATCATGAACCATCACTGAAGTAAAATTTTAGTAAATTTTGCGATGGCATTCCATGTAAACCAGTTTGATAATCTTCAACTTTAATTGTTTTAATATTATTAAGTGTTGGTATTTTACTAGTTCTTAATGTTTCTAACATATTATTAATAGTATTTTGTCCTGTTTTGCCTTTTAAAATAAGATTAACAGTATAACAGTAATAATATCCAAATTTTTGATAAATATTTTCTAAAACATCAACTAATGTTTTTTGTGACTTTTGATAATATCAAGCCGCTTCTGCTGCTACTATTGCTGATTGAATACCATCTTTGTCACGAGTAATATCTTTAATAACATAACCATATGCTTCTTCAAAACCAAAAACAAAGTTAATGTTACGTGCTTTTTCTTTTAGCATTTCTGCACCAATTCATTTAAAACCAGTTAACGTTTTAATAACTTGACATCCATATGATTTAGCAATTATATCAGATAAATTTGAAGTAACAAATGTATTGTACATAACAGGATTTTTTGGCATTGTTTTATTAAGTTGATAATGGCTTAATAAATATTCTAATAAAATTGGTGCTGTTTCATTACCTGTTAATAATACATAATCATTATTATGTTTTACAGCAATACCAATGCGATCGGCATCAGGATCATTTAAAATAATTAATGGTGCATCATGTTTTTTAGCATGTTTAATTGCTAAATCAAATGTTGGTTTTACTTCGGGATTGGACGACACTACACCTTTAAAATCAGGATCATAGTTAGCTTGCTCTGTTACTAAAATAATTTCATAACCGCATTGTTCTAAAATTGGTTTAACTCATTCACGACTAGTACCGTGTAGATTAGAAAATACAATTTTAAAGTTACGATTTTTAACTTGTGGATAAAACTGTAAATTTTTAATATCGTCACGATAATTATCTTCTACTGTTGAAGGCACTTCTTTAATTAGGTTAGTATCATAATCGAATGTTAATTGAAAATCATCAGGCAATTGTTCCATTTTATTGCTAATTATATTGGTAACATTAGGAAGAAATTGACAGCCATATTGATCATAAATTTTATAACCATTATATTCAGGAGGATTATGACTGGCTGTAATAACAATTCCAGCAAGAGCATTAACTTTTCTAATACTATATGAAAGTACTGGTGTTGGTCTTAAATCATTATTTTTAAATAAAAAAACAGGAATTTTATGTTTAGCTAAAGTTTTTGCTGTTAACATTGTAAATTCTGCTGAAAAGTGACGATTATCATGAGCAATAATAACACCACGAAGTAAGTCTTTTTCAGAAAAGGCAGATTTTAAATATTGAATAAATGCGACAGTTGCCTTCATAATAATAATTTCATTAATTCTGCCGGTACCAACTCCAGTAATACCACGCATGCCAGCTGTACCAAATTCTAAAGTTGTAGTAAAAGCATCTTCAATTTCACTTTTAGACATTGTAGTTAATTGTTTTTTTAAGTGTTGCGGTAAGTTTTGCTTTTTTCAAATCTCATATGTTTTTAGTATATTCATTATTATTTCTCCTTTATAATAAAAAATTAAGTTTATAGGTAAATCATACTATAAAATAAGAAGAAAATAAATTTTAGTAGTTAATCTAAACATAAACTGTGAATTAAATAATAAAAAATAAAATTATTAAAAATTTCAATTTCAATCTTTAATAATTTTATTTTATTTTTATATTGATTGTGAATTGGTTTTATTTAGAATTGTTGTTGGTTGTTTGTCATTTTTAATAGAATTTATTTTTAATTTTCAAAAAAACTCTTGATGAAATAAAAAAAATCATCAACCCGGCCTAAAATTTGATTTTATTTAATTTTGGGATTTATTTTTTTTACAAACTGAAATATAATGCTTCAGATTTTGCATAAGGTGATATTTTATAATGTTGGTATTTAAATTTTCATAAATTGAGGTAATTTTGAATATTGGTAAATCCAATGCCATGATAATGAGTAATAAATTCTTTTAAACTTGATTGTATTTTACTGATATTACTTAAATTTTTATAATTTAATTCTTTATTTTCTTTTGATTTAAATTTCTTGAGAGTACATTTTGTTTGTTTAGCTACTGTATCATATAGTATTTGCATATCACAAACTATAATTGATTTTTCTTCGATAAGCTTAGATGTTAAATTTTCTTGTACTCATTTTTTTGTTAATCTTTTAGTATTTGTTGTTTGAGCATAAATATTTTTATTTTCATCAATTACCATTTCAATACAACAGTTTAAATCTTTAGAATTTTCTTCAATTCATTTTTTTCTTGGATCATCTGGATTTTTGAAATTTCCTTTATGAATTTCTTTGATAAAAGTTTCATCAATTTCAATTCTACCTTTTAATTTTGTGAATGGTTTTTGTGTTTTTGCTAATTGTGATGATTTCATAAATTTTTGACGATTAAATCATGCTGATGTTTTTGAAATTTTAGCAAATTGAGAAATAGTATAAGCAGATTGACCTAACAATGACAATCAAATTATTCAATCTCATTGTTCATGAGATAAATGACTTCAATGTAAAAAATTATTTCTTAAAGCATCAAAGCTACTTTTACAATCTTTGCATAAATATTTTTGCTTATTATTCTTAAAACCATTTTTTACACATCAATAAGATTTACAATTTGGACATTGAATTCCTTTTTCTTTAAATTTTTTATCAATTGCATCTAATTTTTCTTTTTTCTCAATTTGTTTAATTCTATTTTTAAAATGTCTAATAATTTTTATAAATTCTTCATCTTTTTTGTTTTTTAAAACATCAATTAATTCATTATTAGTCACAAAAAATCACCCCTGATATAAAAATATTACTTTTAATTTTAAATTAAAAGTAATATCAAGATTTTTTGTGAAAATTAAAAGAATTTATTGCTTTAATGTTTATTTTTTTATTTGGTTCTGAACTTTTAATTAGTTTATATAATGGTACTTGTTTGTTATCTTTATTAAGATACTGATCACTAGTAATAGTACCAACAAGTTTTTCATTATTATTTAGTAATATTTCAGCAAGAGATGTTGTTATTGGTAATTGTGGTTTAATTTTTCTTGAATTTGTTGTTGTTTTTTCTTTTTCTGTTATAAGATTTTCTGATTTTTTACTATATAGCACTTCTAAATATCTCCTTTTTCAAATTAAAAACCTATATTAATTTTAGGAAAATTATATCATAGTATCTATATTAAATATAGATATTTTTCATTTATTTTTGTATTAGATAACTATTGTTTAATTAGAAATAGTTACCTCCTTAGAAGTTTTATAATTTAATTGTTTATAAAAAATACATGTATATGAAATTAAATATTAATACTTATATAAGTGTTAATTATAATTTTCATCAAAAGTATTATTTTTTATGTTACCTGAGTTGTAAATATAAATGGGACAGTTTTTTAAAATAATTGTATTAAATCTATTGGTCTTTTATAAGAGAGCGATTTTCTTTTAATTTTCACAAAAAATCTTGATATTACTTTTAATTTTAAATTAAAAGTAATATTTTTATATCAGGGGTGATTTTTTGTGACTAATAATGAATTAATTGATGTTTTAAAAAACAAAAAAGATGAAGAATTTATAAAAATTATTAGACATTTTAAAAATAGAATTAAACAAATTGAGAAAAAAGAAAAATTAGATGCAATTGATAAAAAATTTAAAGAAAAAGGAATTCAATGTCCAAATTGTAAATCTTATTGATGTGTAAAAAATGGTTTTAAGAATAATAAGCAAAAATATTTATGCAAAGATTGTAAAAGTAGCTTTGATGCTTTAAGAAATCATTTTTTACATTGAAGTCATTTATCTCATGAACAATGAGATTGAATAATTTGATTGTCATTGTTAGGTCAATCTGCTTATACTATTTCTCAATTTGCTAAAATTTCAAAAACATCAGCATGATTTAATTGTCAAAAATTTATGAAATCATCACAATTAGCCAAAACACAAAAACCATTCACAAAATTAAAAGGTAGAATTGAAATTGATGAAACTTTTATCAAAGAAATTCACAAAGGAAATTTCAAAAATCCAGATGATCCAAGAAAAAAATGAATTGAAGAAAATGCTAAAGATTTAAACTGTTGTATTGAAATGGCAATTGATGAAAATAAAAATATTTATGCTCAAACAACAAATACTAAAAGATTAACAAAAAAATGAGTACAAGAAAATTTAACATCTAAGCTTATCGAAGAAAAATCAATTATAGTTTGTGATATGCAAATACTATATGATACAGTAGCTAAACAAACAAAATGTACTCTCAAGAAATTTAAATCAAAAGAAAATAAAGAATTAAATTATAAAAATTTAAGTAATATCAGTAAAATACAATCAAGTTTAAAAGAATTTATTACTCATTATCATGGCATTGGATTTACCAATATTCAAAATTACCTCAATTTATGAAAATTTAAATACCAACATTATAAAATATCACCTTATGCAAAATCTGAAGCATTATATTTCAGTTTGTAAAAAAAATAAATCCCAAAATTAAATAAAATCAAATTTTAGGCCAGGTTGATGATTTTTTTTATTTCATCAAGAGTTTTTTTGAAAATTAAAACGATTTTCTGGGTGTATAATTAATTTGAAATGCTATAAAATTTAAATCTTTTTGTTTATATGAAGATAGATCTGTAGATTTTGGTAAATATCGTCTTAAAATACCATTATTATTTTCATTTAAACCCCTTTGGCAAGGTTTACCAGGATCTGCAAAATAAATTTTGACATTACAAATTTTTTCGATTAATCTTCATTTACTAAATTCTTTACCACGATCAAAAGTAATGATTTTAACTGTTCCTTTTTGTAACTTTGAAATAAATTTTATTATACTTTTCGTAATATTTTCTTTTAATTTTCACAAAAAATCTTGATATTACTTTTAATTTTAAATTAAAAGTAATATTTTTATATCAGGGGTGATTTTTTGTGACTAATAATGAATTAATTGATGTTTTAAAAAACAAAAAAGATGAAGAATTTATAAAAATTATTAGACATTTTAAAAATAGAATTAAACAAATTGAGAAAAAAGAAAAATTAGATGCAATTGATAAAAAATTTAAAGAAAAAGGAATTCAATGTCCAAATTGTAAATCTTATTGATGTGTAAAAAATGGTTTTAAGAATAATAAGCAAAAATATTTATGCAAAGATTGTAAAAGTAGCTTTGATGCTTTAAGAAATCATTTTTTACATTGAAGTCATTTATCTCATGAACAACGAGATTGAATAATTTGATTGTCATTGTTAGGTCAATCTGCTTATACTATTTCTCAATTTGCTAAAATTTCAAAAACATCAGCATGATTTAATCGTCAAAAATTTATGAAATCATCACAATTAGCCAAAACACAAAAACCATTCACAAAATTAAAAGGTAGAATTGAAATTGATGAAACTTTTATCAAAGAAATTCATAAAGGAAATTTCAAAAATCCAGATGATCCAAGAAAAAAATGAATTGAAGAAAATGCTAAAGATTTAAACTGTTGTATTGAAATGGCAATTGATGAAAATAAAAATATTTATGCTCAAACAACAAATACTAAAAGATTAACAAAAAAATGAGTACAAGAAAATTTAACATCTAAGCTTATCGAAGAAAAATCAATTATAGTTTGTGATATGCAAATACTATATGATACAGTAGCTAAACAAACAAAATGTACTCTCAAGAAATTTAAATCAAAAGAAAATAAAGAATTAAATTATAAAAATTTAAGTAATATCAGTAAAATACAATCAAGTTTAAAAGAATTTATTACTCATTATCATGGCATTGGATTTATCAATATTCAAAATTACCTCAATTTATGAAAATTTAAATACCAACATTATAAAATATCACCTTATGCAAAATCTGAAGCATTATATTTCAGTTTGTAAAAAAAATAAATCCCAAAATTAAATAAAATCAAATTTTAGGCCAGGTTGATGATTTTTTTTATTTCATCAAGAGTTTTTTTGAAAATTAAAAATATTTTCTGATTTATGATTTTTAGTTACTAAAGGAATTGTGGTTTTTGATCATATATCAGCCAAAGTAATAATAGAACTTTTATGATCTTTGCCAATGATAGTATCACCTTCTAAATGACCAAATTCTTGTATATTTTTAATATTAGGAATGATTAAATTTCTTTCATGAATAGACTTACAATTATTAATTTTGCCCCTAGTTTCTTTTTGTTTGTGAGATTTATTTTTGCCTTTTCTCAATAAGTTATTTTCATCAAAACCCATTCGATTTGTTTTAAACATGTTATATAAAGTTTTTGTTGAAATACTTTTTATTTTATTTTCCTTTAAAAAGTTAGCAATTATATCAAGAGCATACTTTTTAGTAATTAACAAATGATTAATACTATTAATTTCTGTTAAATTTAAAATTATTAATTTTCTGCCTGCATTTTGTTTATTTTTTTGAAATTGATTCAATATTTCTAATGGCAATAAGTTTTTATTTAATAATCTACAAACTCTATGTACAGTTGATTTACTATAATCAACAATTTTTGCTATTTTACGAATCGAAAATCCATAATTTTTATATTCTTTTGTTGCTATTATTGATTCAATACTCAGATACTTATACATTGCGCTAATTCCTTTCTTTTCTTAATTATAGAACTAACACAATTTAATTTTTATATAAGTGTCCTTTTTAATTTTACAATTAAAGTTATTATATATTCATAATTTAATAACTGTTCAGTCCTAATTCAGTCCTAATATAGATATATCTTTTAATTTTCACAAAAAATCTTGATATTACTTTTAATTTAAAATTAAAAGTAATATTTTTATATCAGGGGTGATTTTTTGTGACTAATAATGAATTAATTGATGTTTTAAAAAACAAAAAAGATGAATAATTTATAAAAATTATTAGACATTTTAAAAATAGAATTAAACAAATTGAGAAAAAAGAAAAATTAGATGCAATTGATAAAAAATTTCAAGAAAAAGGAATTCAATGTCCAAATTGTAAATCTTATTGATGTGTAAAAAATGGTTTTAAGAATAATAAGCAAAAATATTTATGCAAAGATTGTAAAAGTAGCTTTGATGCTTTAAGAAATCATTTTTTACATTGAAGTCATTTATCTCATGAACAATGAGATTGAATAATTTGATTGTCATTGTTAGGTAAATCTGCTTATACTATTTCTCAATTTGCTAAAATTTCAAAAACATCAGCATGATTTAATCGTCAAAAATTTATGAAATCATCACAATTAGCAAAAACACAAAAACCATTCACAAAATTAAAAGGTAGAATTGAAATTGATGAAACTTTTATCAAAGAAATTCATAAAGGAAATTTCAAAAATCCAGATGATCCAAGAAAAAAATGAATTGAAGAAAATGCTAAAGATTTAAACTGTTGTATTGAAATGGCAATTGATGAAAATAAAAATATTTATGCTCAAACAACAAATACTAAAAGATTAACAAAAAAATGAGTACAAGAAAATTTAACATCTAAGCTTATCGAAGAAAAATCAATTATAGTTTGTGATATGCAAATACTATATGATACAGTAGCTAAACAAACAAAATGTACTCTCAAGAAATTTAAATCAAAAGAAAATAAAGAATTAAATTATAAAAATTTAAGTAATATCAGTAAAATACAATCAAGTTTAAAAGAATTTATTACTCATTATCATGGCATTGGATTTACCAATATTCAAAATTACCTCAATTTATGAAAATTTAAATACCAACATTATAAAATATCACCTTATGCAAAATCTGAAGCATTATATTTCAGTTTGTAAAAAAAATAAATCCCAAAATTAAATAAAATCAAATTTTAGGCCAGGTTGATGATTTTTTTTATTTCATCAAGAGTTTTTTTGAAAATTAAAAGATATATCTCTATGTTAGGATTTTTATTAAATTAAAGTTTTAAAGAAAAGGAAAAAAGATTAAAAGAAATTCCTAAAGATAAAACTAAAACAAATTAATTAAAGTAGCAGTAAGCAATAGAACAGTTCTTACTTATGCTTGAGACCCCAGATTAGTTAATAAGAAACATTGTGAGGTTGAGTTACAAATTATGAAACAAATGATTATTTTTGTTTCTATTGTTACACCTGACTATGTAGAGATGAAAAACTTAGTTAAAAAAAATGACAAAAACAAGTGAGTGATTTAATAAATAAAACTGAAGTTCCAATCAGTGAATATAAAAAATTTTGTTTTAAAAACAATTTCAGGACAATTATAAATAAAGATTGCAAATGCAATCTTTATTTATCTCTTTATATTAATTTTTTTTATTGATTTTACTGTCAATATCGAGTAAAAATTTCCCAAAATACTTATCAAAAAAACTAAATTATTTTGGGAAATTTAAACTATTTCAGTAAAATAAACAAATTTTAAATAATCCTGAAAATTTTAGTTTCTATTTTTTATAATAGACTTGGTGCAAAACCTTTAATTTTAACAATTTAACGATTATTATTAATATTAAGGGTGATAGTTATTATGTTGAAAAAATATAAAGATGATCAAGAATTTTATAGTTTAGTCGGCATAAAGCCACAAACATTTTATAAAATGTTTGAAATTTTAAAAATTGCTGAGTCTAAACAAAAATATTATGGTGGTAGAAAAAATAAAATTGTAATTGAAGAGCGTTTATTAATGACTTTAGAATATTGAAAAGACTATAGTAGTTATAGAGTTATTGCAAAAAGATATAATATTAGTCATACTAGTTGCATTCGTAATATTTTTTGAATTGAAAATATTTTAATAAAAAGCGGAATTTTTAATTTACCTGGAAAAAAAGATTTAACAAAAAATAAAGGTACTAATAATAATTTGTTAGCTATTTATGCTACTGAAACTCCAATTGAAAGAATTAAAAAAAACTAAAATTACTTTTTTCAGGTAAAAAGAAACATCATTCTCTCAAATCCCAAATAATTATTGATATTTCCAATGGAAAAATTATTTCAACTGCTTTTTGTTTTGGAAGCATTCATGATTTTAAATTGCTTCTAAAATCTAAAACTTTTATTCATCCAGAAAAACAAGTTTTTGTTGATTCGGGTTATCAAGGTATACAAAATATTCATAAAAATACATTTTTGCCATTTAAAAAAAGTAAATACAATCAATTAACACCAATTCAAAAAGAATACAATAAAACTTTAAGTAAAATTAGAATTAAAATTGAACACGTATTTGCTAAACTAAAACGTTTTAAAATTTTAAGTTTAAAATATCGCAATAAAATACGAAGATTTGCATTAAGATTTAATTTAATAACAGGAATATATAATTTTGAATTACCTTAGTTTTGCACCAAGTCTAATATAGAAATATTTAATATTTAAAAATTTATTAATTAGACTTGGTGCAAAACCTTTAATTTTAACAATTTAACGATTATTATTAATATTAAAGGTGATAGTTATTATGTTGAAAAAATATAAAGATGATCAAGAATTTTATAGTTTAGTCGGCATAAAGCCACAAACATTTTATAAAATGCTTGAAATTTTAAAAATTGCTGAGTCTAAACAAAAATATTATGGTGGTAGAAAAAATAAAATTGTAATTGAAGAGCGTTTATTAATGACTTTAGAATATTGAAAAGACTATAGTAGTTATAGAGTTATTGCAAAAAGATATAATATTAGTCATACTAGTTGCATTCGTAATATTTTTTGAATTGAAAATATTTTAATAAAAAGCGGAATTTTTAATTTACCTGGAAAAAAAGATTTAACAAAAAATCAAGGTACTAATAATAATTTGTTAGCTATTGATGCTACTGAAACTCCAATTGAAAGAATTAAAAAAAACTAAAATTACTTTTTTCAGGTAAAAAGAAACATCATTCTCTCAAATCCCAAATAATTATTGATATTTCCAATGGAAAAATTATTTCAACTGCTTTTTGTTTTGGAAGCATTCATGATTTTAAATTGCTTCTAAAATCTAAAACTTTTATTCATCCAGAAAAACAAGTTTTTGTTGATTCAGGTTATCAAGGTATACAAAATATTCATAAAAATACATTTTTGCCATTTAAAAAAAGTAAATACAATCAATTAACACCAATTCAAAAAGAATACAATAAAACTTTAAGTAAAATTAGAATTAAAATTGAACACGTATTTGCTAAACTAAAACGTTTTAAAATTTTAAGTTTAAAATATCGCAATAAAATACGAAGATTTGCATTAAGATTTAATTTAATAGCAGGAATATATAATTTTGAATTACCTTAGTTTTGCACCAAGTCTAATATAAAAATTATGGATTTTCGATTCGTAAAATAGCAAAAATTGTTGATTATAGTAAATCAACTGTACATAGAGTTTGTAGATTATTAAATAAAAACTTATTGCCATTAGAAATATTGAATCAATTTCAAAAAAATAAACAAAATGCAGGCAGAAAATTAATAATTTTAACTTTAACAGAAATTAATAGTATTAATCATTTGTTAATTACTAAAAAGTATGCTCTTGATATAATTGCTAACTTTTTAAAGGAAAATAAAATAAAAAGTATTTCAACAAAAACTTTATATAACATGTTTAAAACAAATCGAATGGGTTTTGATGAAAATAACTTATTGAGAAAAGGCAAAAATAAATCTCACAAACAAAAAGAAACTAGGGGCAAAATTAATAATTGTAAGTCTATTCATGAAAGAAATTTAATCATTCCTAATATTAAAAATATACAAGAATTTGGTCATTTAGAAGGTGATACTATCATTGGCAAAGATCATAAAAGTTCTATTATTACTTTGGCTGATATATGATCAAAAACCACAATTCCTTTAGTAACTAAAAATCATAAATCAGAAAATATTACGAAAAGTATAATAAAATTTATTTCAAAGTTACAAAAAGGAACAGTTAAAACCATTACTTTTGATAGTGGTAAAGAATTTAGTAAATGAAGATTAATCGAAAAAATTTGTAATGTCAAAATTTATTTTGCAGATCCTGGTAAACCTTGCCAAAGGGGTTTAAATGAAAATAATAATGGTATTTTAAGAAGATATTTACCAAAATATACAGATCTATCTTTTAATTTTCAAAAAAACTCTTGATGAAATAAAAAAAATCATCAACCTGGCCTAAAATTTGATTTTATTTAATTTTGGGATTTATTTTTTTTACAAACTGAAATATAATGCTTCAGATTTTGCATAAGGTGATATTTTATAATGTTGGTATTTAAATTTTCATAAATTGAGGTAATTTTGAATATTGGTAAATCCAATGCCATGATAATGAGTAATAAATTCTTTTAAACTTGATTGTATTTTACTGATATTACTTAAATTTTTATAATTTAATTCTTTATTTTCTTTTGATTGAAATTTCTTGAGAGTACATTTTGTTTGTTTAGCTACTGTATCATATAGTATTTGCATATCACAAACTATAATTGATTTTTCTTCGATAAGCTTAGATGTTAAATTTTCTTGTACTCATTTTTTTGTTAATCTTTTAGTATTTGTTGTTTGAGCATAAATATTTTTATTTTCATCAATTGCCATTTCAATACAACAGTTTAAATCTTTAGCATTTTCTTCAATTCATTTTTTTCTTGGATCATCTGGATTTTTGAAATTTCCTTTATGAATTTCTTTGATAAAAGTTTCATCAATTTCAATTCTACCTTTTAATTTTGTGAATGGTTTTTGTGTTTTTGCTAATTGTGATGATTTCATAAATTTTTGACGATTAAATCATGCTGATGTTTTTGAAATTTTAGCAAATTGAGAAATAGTATAAGCAGATTGACCTAACAATGACAATCAAATTATTCAATCTCATTGTTCATGAGATAAATGACTTCAATGTAAAAAATGATTTCTTAAAGCATCAAAGCTACTTTTACAATCTTTGCATAAATATTTTTGCTTATTATTCTTAAAACCATTTTTTACACATCAATAAGATTTACAATTTGGACATTGAATTCCTTTTTCTTTAAATTTTTTATCAATTGCATCTAATTTTTCTTTTTTCTCAATTTGTTTAATTCTATTTTTAAAATGTCTAATAATTTTTATAAATTCTTCATCTTTTTTGTTTTTTAAAACATCCATTAATTCATTATTAGTCACAAAAAATCACCCCTGATATAAAAATATTAATTTTAATTTTAAATTAAAAGTAATATCAAGATTTTTTGTGAAAATTAAAAGATCTATCTTCATATAAACAAAAAGATTTAAATTTTATAGCATTTCAAATTAATTCTACACCCAGAAAATCGCTCTCTTATAAAAGACCAATAGATTTAATACAATTATTTTAAAAAACTGTCCCATTTATATTTACAACTCAGGAATGAAAAAAGTTATCAATTGATTAAAAGTTTTAACAAGATAATTATTAATTATTTAGAAAAAATTAGTATTAATAATAAAAATATCTTTTCTTTTTTATTTAATTTATATGAACAGTTAATGATAAATAGTAACTTTAAGAAAGTTTATGTTTTTTTTCTTATTTAATAGTTTAATATTTCAAGGAATTCAGTTTAACTTTACTAATTGTATTAATTGTAATTAAATAACTAATTTGTATTTAATTAATTATGATTTGGGTGGTATTTTTTGTAAAAATTGTTCTTTAGAATTAGCTATAATTAATTTTGACATTGTTTTGTTTAAAAAAATATATCAACTTTATTTATTAAATTATCAAGATATTAATAAATGAAAAGTTGAAAAAGAAGAACTTAATAAAATTCTTAATATTTTAGAAAGCCACTGTCAAAAATATAATAATAAATTAATAACGGACTTCTCCCCACATGTACTTGTGGAGGAAACAATGAAATTGAATGAGTTCAACAATATATTTCAAACAGAAAAAGATTGTTTGAAATATATAGCAATTTTGAAGGAAAACAAATGTATGAGGTGTTCTTGAACAAATTTGAATACTTCTGATTTAAGAAGAATAAGATGTTTGAAATGTCATCAAACATTTAGTATTCTTCATGACACCATTTTTTACAAGTCACAAACACCTTTGACATCTTGGTTTTATCTCATCTTTAGATGAATAAACACCAAACATGGAATTCCATCAACTGATGTTGCAAAAGAATTGGGAGTAACTTTGAAAACTGCTTGAAGAATGGGTCATAAAATCCGAAGTGCAATTGCAAAACAAGAACCTCAATTCATTGTTGAGGGCATAGTGCAAATGGATGAAATGTATCTTTCACATATGGGTTTTAAAAAACAAGGAAGATCCTTAAAAAATAAAACTTTGATTGTTGGGATTTATGAAAAAAAAACCAATAATTTAATTGTGAAAGTGTTGAAAAATGCAAATCAAAAAAATCTTTTGCAATTTGCAAGAAACCACATTTCTTCAAAGTGTGATGTACATACTGATTCTTGAAAAGGATATCGCCATTTTAAATCAGTTTTCACTAAGCATGAAACAGTTAACCATCAAGATGGTTATGTTTCAAAAACTGGTGTAAACATAAACCAGATTGAATCGGCATGAAAGCACATCAGACGAACATTTAAAACACATATCAAAGTTGAAAAACATCATGTTCATTTATACGCAAAAGAATCGGCATATAAATTCAACAATATACCTAGTTTTGAAACTGTAATGTTATGTTTGATTTAAAAATGTGGGGAGAAGTCCGTAGATAGGCTTTTCTCAGCATTTATGTGATAAAATTTAAAAATAGTACATAAAGGGAGAAAAGCCATTAATAATTACATAAATATTTTAATAATTAGTTGTTATATTGTTTTTAATAATATATAAAACTTATAATAGGTTGACAAAACCTATCTATGAACATATTATTAACAAGATTATTCTTTTTAGAGATTTTATGTATTATTTAAGATATTTAAGAAAATTTTTATGATTAATGGAGGGGCAATGATTAATAAAATTATCAATGATAAGTCAATGAAGGAAATAATTACTCATTTAAAAGAAAATGGTTTTATTTTTCAAGGATCAGAAATTTATTCAGGTCTTGCTAATAGTTGAGATTATGGTCCGCTTGGTGTAGCGCTTAAAAATAATATTAAGAAAAGTTGATGAGTTTTTTTTGTCGAAAAAAATCCATACAATGTTGGGTTAGATAGTTCAATTATTATGAAATCTAAAGTTTGAGAAGCTTCAGGGCATTTGAGTAATTTTAGTGATCCATTAATTGATTGTAAAAAATGTAAGTCTCGATTTCGAGTTGATAATTTAATTAATCATTATTTTCCTAGTATTAATTGTGATAATTGAAGTAATGAAAAATTAGAAACATATATTAATCAAAATCATATTAAATGTATTAAATGCAATAATGAAGATTGAACTAAAGTTAGACAATTTCAATTAATGTTTGAAACATATCAAGGTGTTTTAAAAGAAGATAAAAATAAAATTTATTTAAGACCTGAAACTGCACAAGGAATATTTATAAATTTTAATAATGTAAGAAATAGTTATAATAAAAAAGTACCATTTGGTATTGGTCAAATTGGTAAAAGTTTTAGAAATGAGATAACTCCTGGTAATTTTATTTTTCGTACTAGAGAATTTGAACAAATGGAATTAGAATTTTTCTTTATTCCAAAGGATAAAAATGATAACACTTGATTTAATTATTGAGTTGATCAATGTAAAGAATTTCTCTCTCTAGTAGGTTTATTGAATTCAAAAAATATAAAATTTAACAATCATGAACAAAATCAACTAGCACATTATGCATTAGCAACTACTGATATTGAATATAATTTTCCTTTTGGTATGAGTGAATTATGTGGTATAGCTAATCGCGGGAATTATGATTTAACAAAACATAGTGAGAATTCTGGTGTAAATTTTGAAATTCAAGATCCTAATGTTACAGTAAAAAGAATGGTTATTCCTTCAGTTATTGAACCTTCAATTGGTGTTGAAAGGCTTTTATTAACTTTAGTTTGTGAAGCATTTACAAAAGAAGTTTTAAAAGACGATAAAGAACGGTTAGTGTTAAAATTAAATAAGAGTATTTGCCCTTATCAAGTAGCTGTTATGTCTTTAAATAAAACAAAATGGGGTAAAGAGGCATATGAAATTTTTGAAATGTTAAATAAAACACAATTAAGAGTAATTTATGAAGCATCATCAAGTGTTGGTAAATCTTATCGTTATCAAGATGGTATTGGTACTATGTATTGTGTAACAATTGATTATGACACAAAAACTAAAGGTACTGTTACAATTAGAGATCGTGATACTACAAATCAAGTTATAGTTAAAGTTGATCAACTTAAAGAATATTTATATGACAAATTAGACATTATTTGTTAGAATTGTGTGAAAAAATATGGATATCGATTTTAATAAAAAAATTAATGAAGTTAAAGCAAAAATTAATATTGTTGAAGTTATGGGTAAATATTTAAATTTGATCCGTAAAGGCAATAATTTTTGAGCTATCTGTCCTTTTCACGAAGACTCTACTCCTTCATTATCAATTTCACAAGAAAAACAAATTTATAAATGTTTTTCTTGTGGTGAACAAGGAAACGTTTTTATTTTTTTACAAAAATATAAAAATATTAATTTTATTAATGCTCTTAAAGAAGCAGCAGATAATGTTAATTTAAATTTAAAAGAGTTTGATATTAATTTATCTGAATTTAATGTTGAAACTAAAAAAAATCCACTAAAAATTTTAAATAATATTGCAATGAATTTTTTTAGTTATCAGTTACTAACTGATATTGGTCAAGAAGCAATGAAATATTTACAAAATCGTAATATTACTACTGAAAATATTAAATATTTTAATATTGGTTATGCACCTATTAATAATGAATTAATAGATTATCTTAATGCACAAGGTTATAAAGATAATATTGAATTTGTAAAATTAGGACTTATGAAAATTAATAATAAGGATCAACTTCTTCCTACCTTTTCAAATCGAATTATGTTTGCTATTAAAGATGAAGATGGAGATTGTGTTGGTTTTTCTGCAAGAAATTATAATAGAGAAGATAAAAGTTATAAATATATTAATAGTCCAGAAACAGATTTTTTTAAGAAAAGTAAAATTTTATATAACTTTAATAATGTTAAAAATTATATTAAAAAAAATGAAGTTATTTATTTGACTGAAGGTTTTATGGATGTTATTGCTCTAAATAATCAAAATATTAAAAATGTTGTTGCTTTAATGGGAACAAATTTAACAAAAGAACATATTTTACTTTTAAAAAAAATTACTATTAATATTATTATTTTTTTAGATGGTGATTTACCAGGAAAAATAGCATCTTTAAAAATAGCTAGTGTTTTATTATCAAATAATTTTAAAGTACAAATTATCAATAATGATACTAAATTTGATCCTGATGAATTAATAAATAAATTTCCTCAAAAATTTTATGAAATAATAAAAAAAACCATTCATCCTTTTGAATTTGCAATTAATTTATCATTAACTAAATATAACATTAAAAAAGATAGTTATGAACTTAATGAATTTTTAAAATCATTAGTTCCGATTTGAACAAAAATCAATGATGTTATTACTAAAAAGTTTTACTTAAATATGTTAGCAAAAATAACTAATTTATCCACTGAAGACTTAATACAAATTTTAAATATTGATAATAATTTAGTAACTACAACTTTTAGTATCAAAAATAAATCTAAAATAGAAGTAAAAAATATTTTTTTTGAAGCACAAGAACAACTTATTTTTTTAGTAATGTTATCAAAAAATGTTTATTTAATTTTAGAAAAAGAAAAATTTATTTTTCCAAATCACGATTTTATGAATTTATACTTTTTAATTAGTCAAAAATATCAAAATAATCAAATAGAAGCAATTAATTTTGATTTAATTTTAGAAGAACTTAAAGGTAATTCACTTTTAAATATTTTAGAAAAACTTCTTGATAAATATAAAAATAAAAAGTTTGATTTAAAACCTCAAATTATTAATGATTACTTAAAAATTATTAATAATCAACTAATTGATTATGAAATAAAAATGATCAATGATAAATTGAAATCTGAAAAAAATATTGAAAAACAAATATTGTTATTAAAAGAAATATCAGTATTAAAAAATAAAATAAAGAAAAAATAAGTATGATGATAAATTAAGGATAAGGTGAAAATATGGCTGTTATACAACAAAAAACGAAATTGAAAAAACTTTTAACTTTAGAGGAAGTAGAAAGTAATTTAATTAAAAAATTAGAAAAGAGTCAAACAAAAGAATTAAAACAAGAAGATGTCATTAAAGAGTTTGCACATTTAAAATTAGATGATGATACGATTGAGGAAATTTTTGATCGGTTAGAAAAAGAAGGAGTAGTCTTTACTGATATTTTGATGGATGAAGTTGAAGATGATGCTAATTTTACCGATATTGATGATGAACAATTACCTGATGATTTAGATATTGATATTTTAGTTAGTGATTTGAGTTTTAAAAATACAATGGGGATCTCTAATGATACAAGAAGAAAAGATGGAATTAAGTCTTATTTTAATATTTTGGGAACAAGTCAAATATTGAGTCAAGGTGAGGAAATTAAATATGCTAAAATGTTAGAATCAAAAGATGTTGAGGAAAGAACATATGGTCGTGAGCAATTAATTAAATCAAATTTAAAATTAGTAGTTTCTGTTGCTAGAAAACATTTAAATCGTGGTTTAGATTTTGCTGATTTAATTGAAGAAGGTAATATTGGTCTTATTAAAGCAGTTGATAAATTTGATTATCGCCGTGGTTTTAAATTTTCAACTTATGCTACTTGATGAATTAGACAATCAATTACACGAAGTTTAGCTGATCAAGGTAAAATGGTTCGTGTACCTGTTCATATGGTTGAAAGAATTAATAAGTTAACAAGAATTGAAAGAAACTTAACACAAGAATTAGGTCGTGATCCCACTCATGAGGAAATTGCCAATAAAATGGGACAAAACATGACAGCCGATCGTGTTCGTGAAATTAAAAAACTTGCTATTGAACCAGTATCTTTAGAAAAACCAATTGGTGAAGAAGATGATACACATTTTGGTGATTTTATTAAAGATAAAAATATGCTATCTCCCGATGAATATGCTGAAAGACATTGATTAAGAGAACAATTGGATCGTGTTTTTGCTGAAGTATTAACAAAACGAGAAGAAAAAGTTATTAGAATGCGTTTTGGAATTTTACCAACAAAATTAAGAAGATTATTAGAACTTTGTGAAGATGAAAAAGAAATTACTGAATTAAAAACAGTAGTTAATAATTTACAGTTACACTATGATACTAGTTTAGATAAAACAGAATTGTTAAGTGATAAGGTTGTTCATCGTCATATTACTAAGTACGATTCTCCAAAAACTCTAGAAGAAGTTGGTAAAGAATTTATTGTTACAAGAGAAAGAATTAGACAAATAGAAGCAAAGGCAATTAGAAAATTAAAACATCCGTCTAAATCTAAACACATTAAAGAATTTTATAAAGGATAATAGTTAAAATGTTAACTATCAATAATATAATTAATGTTTTAGAAACATATTTTCCTTTAAAAGATGTTTGTGAATGAGATTTTTCAGGAATACAAATTAAATCAAAAACAAAGACCAATATTAATAAAATTTTAGTTTGTTTGGATGTTACTAATGAAGTTTTAACTGAGGCCATTAATAATAATATTGATTTAATAATTTCTCATCATCCATTAGTTTTTGCCAAAGATATTAATCAATCTAATATTTCAAATTGAAAAAAAAGAATTATATAGTAAAATACTAATAGCAGATATTAATGTATATTCATTACATACTAATTTTGATATATCATTAGTAGGTATGAATATGTTGATGGCTAAAGAATTAAAAATTAAAAATATTCATTTTATTAATGAAGAAAAGTTAGCAATAGTTGGTAAATTTGATAGACAAATGCCATTAAAAGAATTAATTAATAACTTAAAAAAATATTTTAATGTTGCAAATATACAATTGGTTAATAATAAATTGAGTGATAACAATATAGTGACTGTTGCTTTATCTGCTGGTGCTGGTGGTGATATTATTAGTAATTTATCTAACAATATTGATTTATTAATTACTGGAGAAATGAAATGAAACTATATTATGGAAGCTAAAGATAGAAAAATTAATGTTATTTTGGTTGGTCATTATATGGAGCAAAAATTTGTTGATTTTCTTTTTCAATTACTTATTTAAAAATTATCAACAAAAGTTAAAATTTTTAAATATAATTTAGAAAATCCTATTACTTTTTTTAAAACTTATAAAATTTAAAAAGGAAAAAAACTATTTTTTAAATAAAAATAAGTTTTAGGGGGTTGATAAATATGATTTTAGAAGATTTAGAACCAATGACTGATCAAGAGTGTCAGGCAGTTAGTGGTGGTTTTGCTCAATTTTTAATGGGTGCCATGTTAGCAGGGATAGAAATTCCTGTTATTAAAAATTTATGAAATAGTGTTTCAGGAAGTATTAAGTTACCAGGTGGTATTGAAAGTAAATGAGATAGTTCTAAAGATGATAGTAAAGATTTAACAAAAATTAAAGATGAATTTAATAAATTTCAAGAAAAATTAACACATTTAATACCACCTTTTTATGAATTTTAAAGAACTTAATAATACAAAAAAACCAAGAGAAATAGCCATTAAATATGGCTTTGACGCTCTTAGTGATAATGAATTATTAGCAATTATTTTGCGAACAGGAACTAAAGAAAAAAATGTATTATTTTTAGCGCAAGAAATAATTACTAATTTTAATGGTCTTGAAAATTTAAATAAAGTAACTATTAAATCTTTGATGAGTATTAAAGGTATTGGTGTTAGTAAGGCTTTAGAAATTTTAAGTTGTTTAGAAATAGTAAAAAGAATAAGAACTATTGAAAGTCAAAAAAAATATTTTAAAATTATTATTCCCGAAGATGTTTTTAATTTAGTTAATGCATATTATCAAAATTTAACGCAAGAACATTTTTATTTATTATTATTAAATAATCAAAATAAATTAATTCATCAAAATTTATTATATAAGGGTACTAATGATACTATGAAAATTGATGTTAAAGATATGTTGCATCTGGCACTTATTCATAAATCAAGTAAAGTAATTTGTATTCATAATCATCCTAGTGGTAATAGCGAACCCTCACTATCTGATTTATATATCACCGAAGAAATTAAAAAAAATTTTCAGGTTTTTAATATTACCTTAGTTGATCATATTATTATTGGCAAAGGTAATTATTTTAGTATAAATTTAAATAAAAAATCCTGAGTTGTAAATATAAATGGGACAGTTTTTTAAAATAATTGTATTAAATCTATTGGTCTTTTATAAGAGAGCGATTTTCTGGGTGTAGAATTAATTTGAAATGCTATAAAATTTAAATCTTTTTGTTTATATGCAGATAGATCTGTAGATTTTGGTAAATATCTTCTTAAAATACCATTATTATTTTCATTTAAACCCCTTTGGCAAGGTTTACCAGGATCTGCAAAATAAATTTTGACATTACAAATTTTTTCGATTAATCTTCATTTACTAAATTCTTTACCACGATCAAAAGTAATGGTTTTAACTGTTCCTTTTTGTAACTTTGAAATAAATTTTATTATACTTTTCGTAATATTTTCTGATTTATGATTTTTAGTTACTAAAGGAATTGTGGTTTTTGATCATATATCAGCCAAAGTAATAATAGAACTTTTATGATCTTTGCCAATGATAGTATCACCTTCTAAATGACCAAATTCTTGTATATTTTTAATATTAGGAATGATTAAATTTCGTTCATGAATAGACTTACAATTATTAATTTTGCCCCTAGTTTCTTTTTGTTTGTGAGATTTATTTTTGCCTTTTCTCAATAAGTTATTTTCATCAAAACCCATTCGATGTGTTTTAAACATGTTATATAAAGTTTTTGGTTGAAATACTTTTTATTTTATTTTATTTTCTTTTAAAAAGTTAGCAATTATATCAAGAGCATACTTTTTAGTAATTAACAAATGATTAATACTATTAATTTCTGTTAAAGTTAAAATTATTAATTTTCTGCCTGCATTTTGTTTATTTTTTTGAAATTGATTCAATATTTCTAATGGCAATAAGTTTTTATTTAATAATCTACAAACTCTATGTACAGTTGATTTACTATAATCAACAATTTTTGCTATTTTACGAATCGAAAATCCATAATTTTTATATTAGACTTGGTGCAAAACTAAGGTAATTCAAAATTATATATTCCTGCTATTAAATTAAATCTTAATGCAAATCTTCGTATTTTATTGCGATATTTTAAACTTAAAATTTTAAAACGTTTTAGTTTAGCAAATACGTGTTCAATTTTAATTCTAATTTTACTTAAAGTTTTATTGTATTCTTTTTGAATTGGTGTTAATTGATTGTATTTACTTTTTTTAAATGGCAAAAATGTATTTTTATGAATATTTTGTATACCTTGATAACCTGAATCAACAAAAACTTGTTTTTCTGGATGAATAAAAGTTTTAGATTTTAGAAGCAATTTAAAATCATGAATGCTTCCAAAACAAAAAGCAGTTGAAATAATTTTTCCATTGGAAATATCAATAATTATTTGGGATTTGAGAGAATGATGTTTCTTTTTACCTGAAAAAAGTAATTTTAGTTTTTTTTAATTCTTTCAATTGGAGTTTCAGTAGCATCAATAGCTAACAAATTATTATTAGTACCTTTATTTTTTGTTAAATCTTTTTTTCCAGGTAAATTAAAAATTCCGCTTTTTATTAAAATATTTTCAATTCAAAAAATATTACGAATGCAACTAGTATGACTAATATTATATCTTTTTGCAATAACTCTATAACTACTATAGTCTTTTCAATATTCTAAAGTCATTAATAAACGCTCTTCAATTACAATTTTATTTTTTCTACCACCATAATATTTTTGTTTAGACTCAGCAATTTTTAAAATTTCAAACATTTTATAAAACGTTTGTGGCTTTATGCCGACTAAACTATAAAATTCTTGATCATCTTTATATTTTTTCAACATAATAAATATCACCTTTAATATTAATAATAATCGTTAAATTGTTAAAATTAAAGGTTTTGCACCAAGTCTATTCTTTTATTGCTATTATTGATTCAATACTCAGATACTTATACATTGCGCTAATTCCTTTCTTTTCTTAATTATAGAACTAACACAATTTAATTTTTATATAAGTGTCCTTTTTAATTTTACAATTAAAGTTTCAAAAAAACTCTTGATGAAATAAAAAAAAACATCAACCTGGCCTAAAATTTGATTTTATTTAAGGCTTTTCTCCCTTTATGTACTATTTTTAAATTTTATCACATAAATGCTGAGAAAAGCCTATCTACGGACTTCTCCCCACATTTTTAAATCAAACATAACATTACAGTTTCAAAACTAGGTATATTGTTGAATTTATATGCCGATTCTTTTGCGTATAAATGAACATGATGTTTTTCAACTTTGATATGTGTTTTAAATGTTCGTCTGATGTGCTTTCATGCCGATTCAATCTGGTTTATGTTTACACCAGTTTTTGAAACATAGCCATCTTGATGGTTAACTGTTTCATGCTTAGTGAAAACTGATTTAAAATGGCGATATCCTTTTCAAGAATCAGTATGTACATCACACTTTGAAGAAATGTGGTTTCTTGCAAATTGCAAAAGATTTTTTTGATTTGCATTTTTCAACACTTTCACAATTAAATTATTGGTTGTTTTTTCATAAATCCCAACAATCAAAGTTTTATTTTTTAAGGATCTTCCTTGTTTTTTAAAACCCATATGTGAAAGATACATTTCATCCATTTGCACTATGCCCTCAACAATGAATTGAGGTTCTTGTTTTGCAATTGCACTTCGGATTTTATGACCCATTCTTCAAGCAGTTTTCAAAGTTACTCCCAATTCTTTTGCAACATCAGTTGATGGAATTCCATGTTTGGTGTTTATTCATCTAAAGATGAGATAAAACCAAGATGTCAAAGGTGTTTGTGACTTGTAAAAAATGGTGTCATGAAGAATACTAAATGTTTGATGACATTTCAAACATCTTATTCTTCTTAAATCAGAAGTATTCAAATTTGTTCAAGAACACCTCATACATTTGTTTTCCTTCAAACTTGCTATATATTTCAAACAATCTTTTTCTGTTTGAAATATATTGTTGAACTCATTCAATTTCATTGTTTCCTCCACAAGTACATGTGGGGAGAAGTCCGTTATTTAATTTTGGGATTTATTTTTTTTACAAACTGAAATATAATGCTTCAGATTTTGCATAAGGTGATATTTTATAATGTTGGTATTTAAATTTTCATAAATTGAGGTAATTTTGAATATTGGTAAATCCAATGCCATGATAATGAGTAATAAATTATTTTAAACTTGATTGTATTTTACTGATATTACTTAAATTTTTATAATTTAATTCTTTATTTTCTTTTGATTCTTTAATTGTAAAATTAAAAAGGACACTTATATAAAAATTAAATTGTGTTAGTTCTATAATTAAGAAAAGAAAGGAATTAGCGCAATGTATAAGTATCTGAGTATTGAATCAATAATAGCGATAAAAGAATATAAAAATTATGGATTTTCGATTCGTAAAATAGCAAAAATTGTTGATTATAGTAAATCAACCGTACATAGAGTTTGTAGATTATTAAATAAAAACTTATTGCCATTAGAAATATTGAATCAATTTCAAAAAAATAAACAAAATGCAGGCAGAAAATTAATAATTTTAACTTTAACAGAAATTAATAGTATTAATAATTTGTTAATTACTAAAAAGTATGCTCTTGATATAATTGCTAACTTTTTAAAGGAAAATAAAATAAAAAATATTTCAACAAAAAAACTTTATATAACATGTTTAAAACAAATCGAATGGGTTTTGATGAAAATAACTTATTGAGAAAAGGCAAAAATAAATCTCACAAACAAAAAAGAAACTAGGGGCAAAATTAATAATTGTAAGTCTATTCATGAAAGAAATTTAATCATTCCTAATATTAACAATATACAAGAATTTGGTCATTTAGAAGGTGATACTATCATTGGCAAAGATCATAAAAGTTCTATTATTACTTTGGCTGATATACGATCAAAAACCACAATTCCTTTAGTAACTAAAAATCATAAATCAGAAAATATTACGAAAAGTCTAATAAAATTTATTTCAAAGTTACAAAAAGGAACAGTTAAAACCATTACTTTTGATCGTGGTAAAGAATTTAGTAAATGAAGATTAATCGAAAAAATTTGTAATGTTAAAATTTATTTTGCAGATCCTGGTAAACCTTGCCAAAGGGGTTTAAATGAAAATAATAATGGTATTTTAAGAAGATATTTACCAAAATCTACAGATCTATCTTCATATAAACAAAAAGATTTAAATTTTATAGCATTTCAAATTAATTCTACACCCAGAAAATCGCTCTCTTATAAAAGACCAATAGATTTAATACAATTATTTTAAAAAACTGTCCCATTTATATTTACAACTCAGGAAATAGGTTTTTATTTTGAAAGGATAGTTTATATGGAGACCAATTCATGAAATGATAGTATGCTATCGGTAATTATTAATAACATAACTACTTTACCATCGGTAATCTCAACTCCTGTATCAAAAATATTCAATAAAATAACAACAACTGAAATTACAAATTTCAATAATCAAACTAATAATGCTAATAATACTAGTACTGAACTTTTTGAAACAAAAAAAGATATATGAACAAATATTAAAAATTATTTAACTAATTTTTATGAGTCAGATTATTTTTGACCAACAACAGGTTTTATTGGTTATGGATTAATTACAACATCAATTATTATTGGTTATTGTATTTATAATTGTAAAATAAATAACAATAGACTTGGTGCAAAACTAAGGTAATTCAAAATTATATATTCCTGCTATTAAATTAAATCTTAATGCAAATCTTCGTATTTTATTGCGATATTTTAAACTTAAAATTTTAAAACGTTTTAGTTTAGCAAATACGTGTTCAATTTTAATTATAATTTTACTTAAAGTTTTATTGTATTCTTTTTGAATTGGTGTTAATTGATTGTATTTACTTTTTTTAAATGGCAAAAATGTATTTTTATGAATATTTTGTATACCTTGATAACCTGAATCAACAAAAACTTGTTTTTCTGGATGAATAAAAGTTTTAGATTTTAGAAGCAATTTAAAATCATGAATGCTTCCAAAACAAAAAGCAGTTGAAATAATTTTTCCATTGGAAATATCAATAATTATTTGGGATTTGAGAGAATGATGTTTCTTTTTACCTGAAAAAAGTAATTTTAGTTTTTTTTAATTCTTTCAATTGGAGTTTCAGTAGCATCAATAGCTAACAAATTATTATTAGTACCTTTATTTTTTGTTAAATCTTTTTTTCCAGGTAAATTAAAAATTCCGCTTTTTATTAAAATATTTTCAATTCAAAAAATATTACGAATGCAACTAGTATGACTAATATTATATCTTTTTGCAATAACTCTATAACTACTATAGTCTTTTCAATATTCTAAAGTCATTAATAAACGCTCTTCAATTACAATTTTATTTTTTCTACCACCATAATATTTTTGTTTAGACTCAGCAATTTTTAAAATTTCAAGCATTTTATAACATGTTTGTGGCTTTATGCCGACTAAACTATAAAATTCTTGATCATCTTTATATTTTTTCAACATAATAACTATCACCTTTAATATTAATAATAATCGTTAAATTGTTAAAATTAAAGGTTTTGCACCAAGTCTAATAAAAAAAACTTATTAAAAGAACTTGAAAAAGAAGAAATAAATTCAATGGAGTTGACAAATCAACCTTCAACTAGTGGATATAATAATCGTGCTTTTTTTGCCTAAATTTTTTCAATTAACAACGAAAGTTCTTTTTTTCTAGTATTTTATAAAATACTAGAAAAAAATAAAAAAAGAATTACTAATGCTCTTGGATTTCAAAAAGACAAATCAAAAGTAAACAGTGAAGCTTCAACAAGCAAAAGTCAAAGTTCTAGTAGAAAATCACAAAAAAATGTAAAAGAGGAAGATATTGAATTTGTAATCTCTTTATATCTTTAAAATCAATTTTAAAGCACCAAATTTGCTCATATACAAACATTTTAAAAATTTATATGGTTTATAGTATTCAAAAAATGTAAATCTTATATAACTTTAATTAGTACTTATTGATATCCATATCTTCAAGGATGATTTTTATTGGGTATATAAACTTTTTTAGTTTTTATTAAATTTTCTTTGATAATTGGTTTTAACGTTATTTCTTTTAGTTCATATATTTGATTATTATAACTAATATATAAGTCATTAATAAATGATTTAAGTACAATTACATCAGTTCTAGGTTTTATATATTGAACTTTGTTATTTTTATAAGGAAAATATTTTTTACCATAATATGTTATAGTTGAACCACTATCTGTTTTTCTTTTAGAAAATCTTGAAAGATAAATATTTATTTCTTCTTGTGTAGGAGCTTTAACCATAGCAGATTTATTTTCATCAATAGGAAAGGCAAACTGTTTATTAAAAACGTTTATGTACGTTTTGAGAAATTGATTAGCTTCATCTAATGTTTTAATTTTATTAAGTCGTAATTCACTAAGGAAATTATCCCCGCATGTACTAGTGTGGAGGAAAAAATGAATTGAAATGAATTCAATAGCATATTTCAAACTGAAAACGATTGTTTGAAATATATAGCGAAGTTTAAAACAATGAAATGCATCAGGTGTGCTTCTTCTAGTTTGAATGCTTCTGATTTGAGAAGAATACGATGTTTGAACTGTAACCAAACATTTAGTATTCTTTATGGAACCATTTTTTATAAGTCACAGACCCAAATGACATCTTGGTTTTATCTCATCTTTAGATGAATAAACACAAAGCATGGCATACCAGCAACCGATGTTGCAAGGGAATTGGGTGTGACCTATAAAACAGCTTGAAGAATGTGTCATGAAATCAGGACTAGAATTGGAAATCAAGATGCAGGTTTCATTGTTGATGGCACAGCACAGATGGATGAAATGTATCTTTCACATTTAGGTTTTAAAAAACAAGGAAGATCCTTGTTGAATAAAACTTTGATTGTTGGAGTTTATGAGAAAACCAGCAACAAACTAATTGTGAAGGTGCTGAAAAATGCAGATGAAAAAAACCTTTTAAGATTTGCATTGAAACACATTTTTACTGAGTGCTGTCTATTTACGGATTCTTGGAAGGGATATGTAAGTTTCAAAAAATTCTATCCCAAACATGAAATCGTAAATCATGAAGTTGGGTATGTGTCACCAACAGGTGTAAACACAAACCAGATTGAATCAGCATGAAAGCACATCCGACGAACTTTCCGAACACACATAAGAGTTTCAAAGCACAATATTCATTTATATGCAAAAGAATCAGCATATAAATTCAATAACATACCTAGTTTTGAAACTGTAATTTTGTGTTTGATTTAAATACATGCGGGGATAATTTCCTAGGTAGGCTTTTATCTCCATTTATGTGATAAAATTTAAAAATAGTACATAAAGGGATAAAAGCCTTCACTAATTAATCGACTTTGAAGTGTCCCAAATAAACGTTCAATTCTACCTTTAGCTTGTGGAATTGAAGTTCTAATTATTTCAACACCCAAATCATTACAGCATTTTTGGAATTGAGTATAAGTGTCATTTTCTGTGTTTATTTTACCTGAATCAATTTTTTTTCTTATATCCAAAAACTGTTCTATTATCAGTATAAAATGTTTTTGGTATGCCATAATTAGTTAAAATTTGATAAAAAACATTATAATAACCATCTAATGTTTCTTGATTATCAAATCATAGTCCAACAATACTTCCTGTAGCATCATCAATTGCAGCATGTAAAAACGCTTTTGGTTTATCGTTACCAAATCAATGATGATTACTGGCATCCATTTGAATTAATTCACCAAAATTTGTTCTACGATTTCTTGTAGGATGTAAGTTATTTTTCTTATTCTTATGTCTTTTTGGTGAAATTATTTTTTCTTTGATTAATATAGTATAAAGAGTACTATATGAAATTTTGATTTTTTCTTCATTAATTAATTTTTCATAAAAATGTTGAAAATTGAAATTATAATATTTTTTTTATACAAATTTATAATTTCATTTTTAATTTTAATCTTTGTTGCTTTATTAGAAATTCTATTGCGAGATTTATGAATAAAACCATTTTTACCTTCTTTATTAAAAATTTGAATTAACTGATTAATTCTTCTAATAGTTAAGTTAAGTTTATTCTTGGCTTGATGTTTAGATAATTTTTTAATAGTAATGTCATTTATAATTTTATACTTATATTTTTCTTTCATAGTCATGCTTCTTTCCGTATTTATCACCAAGTATATTTAACTTCACTTTTTGGGAAATTTTCACTCGATAACTAATAAGGAAATTATCACTAAATAATGACATTTTTATTGATTTTACTTGGAATTTCTTGTAAATGAGTTACAATTGTATTAAAGTTTTAAAGGAACTTTGGAACAAAATATTTTGGTTTTTTTATAGAACTCGTTTAAATTTTTGTATTTAAATTAGGTTTTTTGTTTTATTATATCGTTTAAAGGAGTGAGAAATATGAAATCACAATTTTATAGAGATGGAATAATTTATTATGCAATGAATTTAGAAAAGTGAGCAAATGTTGAAAATAAAACTTACTTTATAAAATATCATGATGTGATTTTAAAATTAACTGATATCATTAATTGTTATGATTTAAAAAATATTTCTGAAGTAAAAGTTTATAAGTTCTTAGCAGATGCTTTTAATAGTCGAATTTTAAAAGAAGTAGGGGATAACTAATGAAAATTAATTTAGAAGAATGCACAAATAATAAAATAAAATATTTAGAATCATTACCAGAAAGAACTAATGGAATGTCTTTAGTTATGTATCCGGTAAATTCATGATCAGAAATAGTTAATAAATGTGCTTGCAATAATTCTAGTGATGAAGAAACAGCAGCAGTACTGCAAACTAAAAAAGGTCCTAAAATATAAACCATTATAAAATAAAAAAAGCCGTAATTAATACGATTTTTTTTATTTTATAATGGAGCGGGTGATGGGAATCGAACCCACGTCTTCAGCTTGGAAGGCTGTAATAATACCATTATACGACACCCGCAGTTATGTTAACCACCATGTATTTATATCATATTACTAAAATGAAAGTCAACTACTTTGGATAAACAAGTTAAAAAAAATTATTTTTTAATCTTTTTTTCAATATGTTTATTTTTTTTCTTTTTAAATAAAAGAAGTTTTTCTTTAAAGAAATAAGAAACAATGACAAAAATAATTGAAGCTATAGCAAAAAAATGAGCAATTAATCATATAATTCAGAATTTATTAATATTTAAACTAAAAAGAAAAGTTGTGCACAATATTGTTTTAATTTTCACAAAAAATCTTGATATTACTTTTAATTTAAAATTAAAAGTAATATTTTTATATCAGGGGTGATTTTTTGTGACTAATAATGAATTAATTGATGTTTTAAAAAACAAAAAAGATGAAGAATTTATAAAAATTATTAGACATTTTAAAAATAGAATTAAACAAATTGAGAAAAAAGAAAAATTAGATGCAATTGATAAAAAATTTAAAGAAAAAGGAATTCAATGTCCAAATTGTAAATCTTATTGATGTGTAAAAAATGGTTTTAAGAATAATAAGCAAAAATATTTATGCAAAGATTGTAAAAGTAGCTTTGATGCTTTAAGAAATCATTTTTTACATTGAAGTCATTTATCTCATGAACAATGAGATTGAATAATTTGATTGTCATTGTTAGGTCAATCTGCTTATACTATTTCTCAATTTGCTAAAATTTCAAAAACATCAGCATGATTTAATCGTCAAAAATTTATGAAATCATCACAATTAGCAAAAACACAAAAACCATTCACAAAATTAAAAGGTAGAATTGAAATTGATGAAACTTTTATCAAAGAAATTCATAAAGGAAATTTCAAAAATCCAGATGATCCAAGAAAAAAATGAATTGAAGAAAATGCTAAAGATTTAAACTGTTGTATTGAAATGGCAATTGATGAAAATAAAAATATTTATGCTCAAACAACAAATACTAAAAGATTAACAAAAAAATGAGTACAAGAAAATTTAACATCTAAGCTTATCGAAGAAAAATCAATTATAGTTTGTGATATGCAAATACTATATGATACAGTAGCTAAACAAACAAAATGTACTCTCAAGAAATTTAAATCAAAAGAAAATAAAGAATTAAATTATAAAAATTTAAGTAATATCAGTAAAATACAATCAAGTTTAAAAGAATTTATTACTCATTATCATGGCATTGGATTTACCAATATTCAAAATTACCTCAATTTATGAAAATTTAAATACCAACATTATAAAATATCACCTTATGCAAAATCTGAAGCATTATATTTCAGTTTGTAAAAAAAATAAATCCCAAAATTAAATAAAATCAAATTTTAGGCCAGGTTGATGATTTTTTTTATTTCATCAAGAGTTTTTTTGAAAATTAAAACAATATTGTGATAATTAGTGACAATGTTAAAAATACTAATAAAATTTGTTTTTTATTAGTAACTCATATTGGCATAATAAAAATAAATAGAATTATACTAGTAATTGGTCAAATCATAATTTGAATTGAAGTATTCATAATTTTGGCAACAAATGAGTTTTGAGATTTAGGAAAAAAATTATTAGTCATAAACATTAGTCAAACTAAAAATAAAAATAAAGAAGCAATTGTTAAAGTTATTTTGCTAATTAATAAAATTTGTTTTAATTTTTTTTCCATTTCACTCACCATTTAATAATAAGTTTTGTAATCTGGCATTTTGATGCCAGATTACAAAAAAACCTAATTATAATACTTTATCATAAGTATACTAAAATATTTTAAAAAAAATTATTCTTTGTTTTTTTCTTTTCTTTTTTGTTTTTTATGACTCTTAAAATCCATTATGACAAAGAAAATAAAAAGACCAATAATACTTACTAAAGAAATTACCATTAAAATAATTGCTCCAACATCCATGTTTTTTAACCTCTTTCAGTTTTTGTTTTTATTTTAAATAATTTATTAAAACCATTATGAATATTTTTATGATACGTTAAGATAAAAGTTAAAAGTAAAACTAACCCAACACCAAGTGTTAGACCAACTGTACCATAGACAAAATTAGCATTGATAATATTAATAATAAAATCATAGATACCAGTAGCAATATTAATTAAAATTAAAATTGGTGCGATAATTAAAATTACTATTTTATATCCTTTTGTTCATTTCATTCATGAATTTTCATTATTATATAATTTTAATGTATCATATAGTTTTCAACCATATGGACTAATACCAATTAATAAAATAAACCCAATTATTAGTAGTCAAATTTGTGCTACTCAGATTGCTAGCCCATTAAACAGCGCTGGTGAATTACTAAAGGTAAATAATACTGACACTGCCATTGCTCCTAATAATGATATTGCTAATGCTTGTTTGCGCTTTAAATGAATTTCATATTCTAGACCATTTACCATTGATTCAACTTGACCAATTAGTGAGGACATACCCGCAAAGAAAAGTGTAACAAAAAATAATATCGCTAAAATATTTCCTAAAATAGGAACTTGATTATTAATAATAGCAAATAATTGTGGTATTACTTGGAAAATCAAAGCAGGTCCTGTTTGAAATACATCTTTAATATCAGTTTTACCTTGATTTTGAGCAATTGCACCTATTGAATTAAAAACAATAATTGTTGTTAATATACCAATAACGCTAGTACCAAAGGCTACTACAAAAGCTTGATTAGTACTATCTTGTTTTTCGGGAGCATGAGCTGCATAAATATAAATGGTTCCTGTACATGTTGATAACATAAAGAATGATTGACCAAAAGCATCTTTTCATAATCCAGGATTTAATAATTCTTTAGCATCTAAATCAAACATTACATTTAATCCAAGTTTAGCACCTGATAATGTACTAGTATAAATTGCTAAAATAATAATCATTAAAAATAAAAATGGAATCATAATTTTATTGGCTTTTTCAATTCCTTTTTCAACACCACCTAGTAGAATGATACCCAAAATAATTCAGACACCAATTGTTGCAAGTAAAATCATTCAATTTAAGTTACCTAGGCTATTTAAATTGCTAATATTTTGATCATTTGTTTGTTGTAAAATATTATGATAAAAATAAGAACCTTTATTTAAATTAGAAGTAAAACTAATAATAATGTTAATTAAAGTTCATCCTACTAAAACACTATAATAAGTGCTTAGTAAAATAACGGTTATTGAATGAAATCAAGAGAAAAAAGCACCCTTTTTACCTCCAACCTCACTAAAAAATTCAATATGATTTTTTCGATATTTATTACCAATTGTCATTTCAATAAATAAAACTGGTATTGCACAAATTACCATACATATTAAAAAAGGGATTAGAAAAGCACCATGATGGTTATACATTTGAGTTGGAAATCCTCAAATACCACCTAATCCTACTGCCGAACCCATTACTGAAAGTAAGAATCCTAATTTTGAGATATTTAAGCGTTGTTTTTTCATATTAATAAATGACCTCCTTTATAACAGTTAATTATACAAAAAAAAATATTTTATTAAAACCAATTTCAGTAAATAAAATTTTGCGATGTTATTTATTAATAATGTGTATTGGAAAATATATAGAAAATCAAAATTTTATTTTATTTAATAAAATGATATTATTACAAATAAATAATAAGAAAAAACAAGTTTTTTAAGTAAATTTTAAAAAAGTAATATTAAAAAATAAAACTCCTCCTTATATAAGGAAATAATAAAAATTTATTTTTAATATTATTAATTTAATTATTTAAGTTATTAAAATTATTTTTCATAATTTCAATATTAATGATTATATTACTTTCATTTATTTAATATATGGTTATAATACAAGAAGTAATAAATAAAGACTAGAGTTTAGCTCATATTTAAGGATTGTAATTCTTAATATGGGTGTTTTTTATATTAATTTTATTACTTTAAATTATTTTTTAGAAAGGATGAAAAATATGGATTCATCACCAGCAAGAAGTTATTCTTCTACAGAACAATTATTATCAAATGATTTAATATCAACTAATAATAGAAATAGGGTAGTACCTACTATAAGAGATGTGTTACTTACTCTTGGTAATTGAATGGTAACTGGGGGTAACTATTTATTATATCAAGATGGAGTATTATCACTAGCACCAGCATTATGTTTTATGGGGGAAGGAGCAATTAATTCAAAAATTTCGTTAACTAATTTAATATTAAGATATCGAAATATTAATAATGTAAATATTAATAATTTATTAACAGGAGTAAGTTTTGCAACAGCACCGTTATTACCACTAGCAGTAGCTTGACTTAATTGACCAACACCGAATCCAGATACATTACCTGTTACATATGCTTTTATTACAGCAGCAGCAACTTCAAGTTTAAATCATACAGTGACAATTAGTAAAAAAATATCAGAATGTTGTGCACCTAATAATGAAGAAAATGCAATAAATCAACAACGTAATATATGACAAAAAATAGGTAATACAGCAGCAAGTTTATTAGCACCAATAACTATTGCTAGTGCAATTACTGGCGTTAGTCTTTTTGCATATCATGAATTAAGTAATCCAAATAATAATGATGATGATCAACCATTTTATAAAAAAAGATCAACGGCTTTTTGAGAAACAATAGCTGGTCTTGCAATAGTTGGTACTGGTTTATTAGTAAATACTGGAATGGAATTATATGAAAATTGATGTGCGGATGTTAATGATTTTGATGAGGAAGATAATTATGAAAATATTTCTAGCAGTACATCTTCACCATCATCATCAAGTTCTGAAGATAGTGATGATAATAATCCATTATTAAATAAACCTTTTAATCCAGAAAAAATTAATAATGGAGAGGAAACACAATCAGTCATGTCAACTTCTCGTGTTGTTGAAATAGTTGATCCTAAACCACTTAATACAGCAGCATTAAATTCTGAAGAACGTTTGCCTGTTAAACAACAATCTTTAGAACGTCGATTATCAGTTTAATAATATTTAATATTAGACTTGGTGCAAAACCTTTAATTTTAACAATTTAAAGATTATTATTAATATTAAAGGTGATAGTTATTATGTTGAAAAAATATAAAGATGATCAAGAATTTTATAGTTTAGTCGGCATAAAGCCACAAACATTTTATAAAATGCTTGAAATTTTAAAAATTGCTGAGTCTAAACAAAAATATTATGGTGGTAGAAAAAATAAAATTGTAATTGAAGAGCGTTTATTAATGACTTTAGAATATTGAAAAGACTATAGTAGTTATAGAGTTATTGCAAAAAGATATAATATTAGTCATACTATTTGCATTCGTAATATTTTTTGAATTGAAAATATTTTAATAAAAAGCGGAATTTTTAATTTACCTGGAAAAAAAGATTTAACAAAAAATAAAGGTACTAATAATAATTTGTTAGCTATTGATGCTACTGAAACTCCAATTGAAAGAATTAAAAAAAACTAAAATTACTTTTTTCAGGTAAAAAGAAACATCATTCTCTCAAATCCCAAATAATTATTGATATTTCCAATGGAAAAATTATTTCAACTGCTTTTTGTTTTGGGAGCATTCATGATTTTAAATTGCTTCTAAAATCTAAAACTTTTATTCATCCAGGGTTATCAAGGTATACAAAATATTCATAAAAATACATTTTTGCCATTTAAAAAAAGTAAATACAATCAATTAACACCAATTCAAAAAGAATACAATAAAACTTTAAGTAAAATTAGAATTAAAATTGAACACGTATTTGCTAAACTAAAACGTTTTAAAATTTTAAGTTTAAAATATCGCAATAAAATACGAAGATTTGCATTAAGATTTAATTTAATAGCAGGAATATATAATTTTGAATTACCTTAGTTTTGCACCAAGTCTATTATAAAAATAAAAAGGTATTCTTAAAAGAATACCTTTTTATACTAGTAATTTAATATTAGTGGTGCCCAGAGCGAGACTCGAACTCGCATGATTTCTCGGTAGATTTTGAGTCTACTGCGTCTGCCATTTCGCCATCTGGGCAAAATATAGTTTACTTGCTTATAAAAAATGAGGAATACTTCCTCGTCATTAATAAATATATAAAATGGTGCCCAGAGCGAGACTCGAACTCGCACAACCTGTAAAAGTCATCGGATCTTAAGCCCGACGTGTCTGCCATTTCACCACCTGGGCATCAAATGGTGTCCCCGGCAAGGATCGAACTTGCGACACCTCGGTTAAAAGCCGAGTGCTCTACCGCTGAGCTACGAGGACAAATTAATAAAATATATGGCTGAGGTGGTTGGATTTGAACCAACGCATGACGGCGTCAAAGGCCGTTGCCTTACCGCTTGGCTACACCCCAATAAGTAATATGGTGGAGGGGGAGGGAGTCGAACCCCCGAACTCGAAGAGATCTGGTTTACAGCCAGGTGCAGTTGGCCACTTTGCTACCCCTCCATAAATAATAATGGTGCTGATGACAGGAATCGAACCTGCAACCTACGGTTTACAAAACCGTTGCTCTGCCGGATTGAGCCACATCAGCAGGTAAATGGTGGAGTATGACGGACTTGAACCGCCGACCTATTGCTTGTAAGGCAATTGCTCTCCCAGCTGAGCTAATACTCCTTATTTTATTGTTTTATTAGAATTATTTATTCTTAAAAAACCTTAATCATTATAATAGATATTTTTCACATTTACAATTATTTTTTAAAGATAATGTAAAATTATTTTATTTTTAATTATTTTTTAAAAGAAAAGTTAAAAGAAAAAACCAAAAAAAATAATTTTATGTTAAATATTACTATTTTATACCTATTTTCAGTTTTATATATTTTAAATATAATATTTTTTTTAAAGTTTGCTAGAATTTTTTGAGCCATATTTATATTAAAAGAAAGGGAAAATTTATGCAAAAAATTTGAAAAAAATTATCAAAGTTACCTGAGTTGTAAATATAAATGGGACAGTTTTTTAAAATAATTGTATTAAATCTATTGGTCTTTTATAAGAGAGCGATTTTCTGGGTGTAGAATTAATTTGAAATGCTATAAAATTTAAATCTTTTTGTTTATATGAAGATAGATCTGTAGATTTTGGTAAATAGCTTCTTAAAATACCATTATTATTTTCATTTAAACCCCTTTGGCAAGGTTTACCAGGATCTGCAAAATAAATTTTGACATTACAAATTTTTTCGATTAATCTTCATTTACTAAATTCTTTACCACGATCAAAAGTAATGATTTTAACTGTTCCTTTTTGTAACTTTGAAATAAATTTTATTATACTTTTCGTAATATTTTCTGATTTATGATTTTTAGTTACTAAAGGAATTGTGGTTTTTGATCATATATCAGCCAAAGTAATAATAGAACTTTTATGATCTTTGCCAATGATAGTATCACCTTCTAAATGACCAAATTCTTGTATATTTTTAATATTAGGAATGATTAAATTTCTTTCATGAATAGACTTACAATTATTAATTTTGCCCCTAGTTTCTTTTTGTTTGTGAGATTTATTTTTGCCTTTTCTCAATAAGTTATTTTCATCAAAACCCATTCGATTTGTTTTAAACATGTTATATAAAGTTTTTGTTGAAATACTTTTTATTTTATTTTCCTTTAAAAAGTTAGCAATTATATCAAGAGCATACTTTTTAGTAATTAACAAATGATTAATACTATTAATTTCTGTTAAAGTTAAAATTATTAATTTTCTGCCTGCATTTTGTTTATTTTTTTGAAATTGATTCAATATTTCTAATGGCAATAAGTTTTTATTTAATAATCTACAAACTCTATGTACAGTTGATTTACTATAATCAACAATTTTTGCTATTTTACGAATCGAAAATCCATAATTTTTATATTAGACTTGGTGCAAAACCTTTAATTTTAACAATTTAACGATTATTATTAATATTAAAGGTGATAGTTATTATGTTGAAAAAATATAAAGATGATCAAGAATTTTATAGTTTAGTCGGCATAAAGCCACAAACATTTTATAAAATGCTTGAAATTTTAAAAATTGCTGAGTCTAAACAAAAATATTATGGTGGTAGAAAAAATAAAATTGTAATTGAAGAGCGTTTATTAATGACTTTAGAATATTGAAAAGACTATAGTAGTTATAGAGTTATTGCAAAAAGATATAATATTAGTCATACTAGTTGCATTCGTAATATTTTTTGAATTGAAAATATTTTAATAAAAAGCGGAATTTTTAATTTACCTGGAAAAAAAGATTTAACAAAAAATAAAGGTACTAATAATAATTTGTTAGCTATTGATGCTACTGAAACTCCAATTGAAAGAATTAAAAAAAACTAAAATTACTTTTTTCAGGTAAAAAGAAACATCATTCTCTCAAATCCCAAATAATTATTGATATTTCCAATGGAAAAATTATTTCAACTGCTTTTTGTTTTGGAAGCATTCATGATTTTAAATTGCTTCTAAAATCTAAAACTTTTATTCATCCAGAAAAACAAGTTTTTGTTGATTCAGGTTATCAAGGTATACAAAATATTCATAAAAATACATTTTTGCCATTTAAAAAAAGTAAATACAATCAATTAACACCAATTCAAAAAGAATACAATAAAACTTTAAGTAAAATTAGAATTAAAATTGAACACGTATTTGCTAAACTAAAACGTTTTAAAATTTTAAGTTTAAAATATCGCAATAAAATACGAAGATTTGCATTAAGATTTAATTTAATAACAGGAATATATAATTTTGAATTACCTTAGTTTTGCACCAAGTCTAATATAAAAATTATGGATTTTCGATTCGTAAAATAGCAAAAATTGTTGATTATAGTAAATCAACTGTACATAGAGTTTGTAGATTATTAAATAAAAACTTATTGCCATTAGAAATATTATACTTGGTGCAAAACCTTTAATTTTAAAAATTTAACGATTATTATTAATATTAAAGGTGATAGTTATTATGTTGAAAAAATATAAAGATGATCAAGAATTTTATAGTTTAGTCGGCATAAAGCCACAAATATTTTATAAAATGCTTGAAATTTTAAAAATTGCTGAGTCTAAACAAAAATATTATGGTGGTAGAAAAAATAAAATTGTAATTGAAGAGCGTTTATTAATGACTTTAGAATATTGAAAAGACTATAGTAGTTATAGAGTTATTGCAAAAAGATATAATATTAGTCATACTAGTTGCATTCATAATATTTTTTTAATTGAAAATATTTTAATAAAAAGCGGAATTTTTAATTTACCCAAAAAAAAAGATTTAACAAAAAATAAAGGTACTAATAATAATTTGTTAGCTATTGATGATACTGAAACTCCAATTGAAAGAATTAAAAAAGGAAATTATCCCCACATGTACTAGTGTGGAGGAAAAAATGAATTGAAATGAATTCAATAGCATATTTCAAACTGAAAACGATTGTTTGAAATATATAGCGAAGTTGAAAATAATGAAATGCATCAGGTGTGCTTCTTCTAGTTTGAATACTTCTGATTTGAGAAGAATACGATGTTTGAACTGTAACCAAACATTTAGTATTCTTTATGGAACCATTTTTTATAAGTCACAGACCCAAATGACATCTTGGTTTTATCTCATCTTTAGATGAATAAACACAAAGCATGGCATACCAGCAACCGATGTTGCAAGGGAATTGGGTGTGACCTATAAAACAGCTTGAAGAATGTGTCATGAAATCAGGACTAGAATTGGCAATCAAGATGCAGGTTTCATTGTTGATGGCACAGCACAGATGGATGAAATGTATCTTTCACATTTAGGTTTTAAAAAACAAGGAAGATCCTTGTTGAATAAAACTTTGATTGTTGGAGTTTATGAGAAAACCAGCAACAAACTAATTGTGAAGGTGCTGAAAAATGCAGATGAAAAAAACCTTTTAAGATTTGCATTGAAACACATTTTTACTGAGTGCTGTCTATTTACGGATTCTTGGAAGGGATATGTAAGTTTCAAAAACTTCTATCCCAAACATGAAATCGTAAATCATGAAGTTGGGTATGTGTCACCAACAGGTGTAAACACAAACCAGATTGAATCAGCATGAAAGCACATCCGACGAACTTTCCGAACACACATAAGAGTTTCAAAGCACAATATTCATTTATATGCAAAAGAATCAGCATATAAATTCAATAACATACCTAGTTTTGAAACTGTAATTTTGTGTTTGATTTAAATACATGCGGGGATAATTTCCTAGGTAGGCTTTTATCTCCGTTTATGTGATAAAATTTAAAAATAGTACATAAAGGGATAAAAGCCTTAAAAAAAACTAAAATTACTTTTTTCAGGTAAAAAGAAACATCATTCTCTCAAATCCCAAATAATTATTGATATTTCCAATGGAAAAATTATTTCAACTGCTTTTTGTTTTGGAAGCATTCATGATTTTAAATTGCTTCTAAAATCTAAAACTTTTATTCATCCAGAAAAACAAGTTTTTGTTGATTCGGGTTATCAAGGTATACAAAATATTCATAAAAATAAATTTTTGCCATTTAAAAAAAGTAAATACAATCAATTAACACCAATTCAAAAAGAATACAATAAAACTTTAAGTAAAATTAGAATTAAAATTGAACACGTATTTGCTAAACTAAAACGTTTTAAAATTTTAAGTTTAAAATATCGCAATAAAATACGAAGATTTGCATTAAGATTTAATTTAATAGCAGGAATATATAATTTTGAATTACCTTAGTTTTGCACCAAGTCTAATGAGTAAGAGTTTGTTTATTAGATGAAGAATTAGAATTACCTAAATATAAAAGAACTTGTCAGGATATCAAAAATAATGTTGTTGAACATTTTGCTGACGGAAAAAGATATGTTGATATTTTACATACTATGAAGCAAATAAAATTTAGTACAACAAGTATTAGTAGATTATTTCAAGAATATCAAGTTAATAAATTAGATGTTCCTAAAATAAAATTAGAACCAAATCAATTTATTTATATTAGTATTGATGATGGACATCGAAAATTTTGAAAATTTAAACGCAATTCTGGTAAATATTCAATGCGTTTGGTATTATTTTGTACAGATAATGTTAATCATAAATTAGTTAATAAAAGAGCAGATATAATAATAAGACCAACAAAAACAGCAATTGGTGTTAAAAAAACTGCTGAATTTATCAAAGAACAAGGAAATAGATTTTTTGAAAATTTTGACCAAGCAAAAATTATTATTTGTGGAGATAGTGCAGGATGAATTAAAGAAGTTGCTGATTATTTAGGTACAAATTTTGTTTTAGATAAATTCCATTTAGTTAAAAAATTATATGTTGGAATAATCGCTGGAAATAAACGAAAATATTGATATGAATATAAGATTTGTAGAAATTTTATTGAAAATGGTCAATATGATGAGTTAATAAAATATATGAATGAAATATTAAAAAACCATAAAAAATTAAAAAAACAATATTTATTTTAAAAATAATAAACAAGGTATTGAAAATCAAGGTGCAAAGTGGAATATAGGTTGTTTTACAGAAGGTAATATTTGACATATTTTAAAAGAAATGCTTGGTAATAGAACTTATAACATAAATATTTATATTAAAATGGTTATTTTTAAATGTAATAAAATAAATTTAAAAACATAACTTAATTAATTTTTTTATTAAAATTTTAAAAACTTATTAAATTTTAATTTAATAAGAATTTTTGTTGTGTATAAATATTAATTTTATTTTTCATTTTTTTAATATTTGTATTTTAATTGTAATTCATTTAATTTAGTAGTAAGATGTATTTAAAATTGCATATAATTACAATTATTTCTTGTTTATAATTTTAAAGAAATGTTTAAAAAGTAATTATATCATCCGTTTTTGTTACCGTCCCAAATTTTTTTAGTAAACTTTTTTGATTTACTTGTTGTAAGTTTTGTATTATTTACTACTGGTTTTAATTTATCAAAATTAACATTTTTAATATCATTATTTAGTTCTTGATTTTTACAAATTTTATATATTTTTCTTATTCTTTCATTTTTTAACATTGACTTTCTTGCTTTATAAATCTTAAATGCTATCTGATCCAATTACTCCACTAATTGCATAGGGCATAATTTTAATTAAATTTTCAATTCCTAAAAAAAATGAAGTAATACCGTTATAAAATGATTCAATATTATTACCCATATTATTAAAAAAAGTTTTTATATTATTACCAAAATCTTTAAAGGCGGTTTCAAAATTATGAACAAATGTTTGAAAACCTTCACTAATTTCATTACCCAGAGATTGAAACTCCTTACCTAGATCATTAAAGACATTACTTGCATTATTGCTAAAAGATTGAAAATTAGTATTTAAATCTTTTGTAAATACTTCAAATTCTGAACTTATATTATCACCAAAATTATTAAAGAAAGTTTCAGTATCATTTCCAAAAGACTGAAACTGTGAACCTAAATCATTAAACAAGTCTTCGATAGGATCAAAATGCATAAGTAATCCTCCTTTAAACTATATCTGATTTTATTATTTGTTTCATTAATGTATATGATATTACATAGAAATAAGAGGTTTTTGGTTTTCTTGTTTATCAGCAACAGGTTTTGAAGATGGACTTATAGACATTAAATTAGCAGCATTTATTACATCTTGAGAAACAGGATTACCGTTATTTAAAGTAGCAAAAGTCATAGGAACAGTAGATAATGTGTTTGCTAATTCTTTTGTAAGAATATCATCGACTGAATTATTTTGAATACTCAATTCTTTTAATTGTTGTTCTTGCTTTTGAAATTTTGCATCTAATTTCATGTTTCGTAATAAAAGTTCTCTCTTTTTTATTGCTTCTTCTTTTAATAGACTTGGTGCAAAACTAAGGTAATTCAAAATTATATATTCCTGTTATTAAATTAAATCTTAATGCAAATCTTCGTATTTTATTGCGATATTTTAAACTTAAAATTTTAAAACGTTTTAGTTTAGCAAATACGTGTTCAATTTTAATTCTAATTTTACTTAAAGTTTTATTGTATTCTTTTTGAATTGGTGTTAATTGATTGTATTTACTTTTTTTAAATGGCAAAAATGTATTTTTATGAATATTTTGTATACCTTGATAACCCGAATCAACAAAAACTTGTTTTTCTGGATGAATAAAAGTTTTAGATTTTAGAAGCAATTTAAAATCATGAATGCTTCCAAAACAAAAAGCAGTTGAAATAATTTTTCCATTGGAAATATCAATAATTATTTGGGATTTGAGAGAATGATGTTTCTTTTTACCTGAAAAAAGTAATTTTAGTTTTTTTTAAGGCTTTTATCCCTTTATGTACTATTTTTAAATTTTATCACATAAATGGAGATAAAAGCCTACCTAGGAAATTATCCCCGCATGTATTTAAATCAAACACAAAATTACAGTTTCAAAACTAGGTATGTTATTGAATTTATATGCTGATTCTTTTGCATATAAATGAATATTGTGCTTTGAAACTCTTATGTGTGTTCGGAAAGTTCGTCGTATGTGCTTTCATGCTGATTCAATCTGGTTTGTGTTTACACCTGTTGGTGACACATACCCAACTTCATGATTTACGATTTCATGTTTGGGATAGAAGTTTTTGAAACTTACATATCCCTTCCAAGAATCCGTAAATAGACAGCACTCAGTAAAAATGTGTTTCAATGCAAATCTTAAAAGGTTTTTTTCATCTGCATTTTTCAGCACCTTCACAATTAGTTTGTTGCTGGTTTTCTCATAAACTCCAACAATCAAAGTTTTATTCAACAAGGATCTTCCTTGTTTTTTAAAACCTAAATGTGAAAGATACATTTCATCCATCTGTGCTGTGCCATCAACAATGAAAACTGCATCTTGATTTCCAATTCTAGTCCTGATTTCATGACACATTCTTCAATCTGTTTTATAGGTCACACCCAATTCCCTTGCAACATCGGTTGCTGGTATGCCATGCTTTGTGTTTATTCATATAAAGATGAGATAAAACCAAGATGTCATTTGGGTCTGTGACTTATAAAAAATGGTTCCATAAAGAATACTAAATGTTTGGTTACAGTTCAAACATCGTATTCTTCTCAAATCAGAAGTATTCAAACTAGAAGAAGCACACCTGATGCATTTCATTATTTTCAACTTCGCTATATATTTCAAACAATCGTTTTCAGTTTGAAATATGCTATTGAATTCATTTCAATTCATTTTTTCCTCCACACTAGTACATGCGGGGATAATTTCCTTTTTTAATTCTTTCAATTGGAGTTTCAGTAGCATCAATAGCTAACAAATTATTATTAGTACCTTTATTTTTTGTTAAATCTTTTTTTCCGGGTAAATTAAAAATTCCGCTTTTTGTTAAAATATTTTCAATTAAAAAAATATTACGAATGCAACTAGTATGACTAATATTATATCTTTTTGCAATAACTCTATAACTACTATAGTCTTTTCAATATTCTAAAGTCATTAATAAACGCTCTTCAATTACAATTTTATTTTTTCTACCACCATAATATTTTTGTTTAGACTCAGCAATTTTTAAAATTTCAAGCATTTTATAAAATGTTTGTGGCTTTATGCCGACTAAACTATAAAATTCTTGATCATCTTTATATTTTTTCAACATAATAACTATCACCTTTAATATTAATAATAATCGTTAAATTGTTAAAATTAAAGGTTTTGCACCAAGTCTAATGAAGATTAATCGAAAAAATTTGTAATGTCAAAATTTATTTTGCAGATCCTGGTAAACCTTGCCAAAGGGGTTTAAATGAAAATAATAATGGTATTTTAAGAAGATATTTACCAAAATCTACATATCTATCTTCATATAAACAAAAAGATTTAAATTTTATAGCATTTCAAATTAATTCTACACCCAGAAAATCGCTCTCTTATAAAAGACCAATAGATTTAATACAATTATTTTAAAAAACTGTCCCATTTATATTTACAACTCAGGATTTAATTTTATTTATATAAATGGTGTAATTGATAGTTTAACCTATCAAAGTAGTCAGGGAATAACAGTAGATATTTTCTTTTTAAAAGTAGGAATTATTTTTACTATTTTCTTAATGCCAATTTGTTCTGGCTGTAGTATAATTTGATTTATTATTAAACAATTAATTTTTAAAAAATAGAGGTGAATAATGAAAAATAATGATTCATTTATTGAAATTATAAATAAAACTTTGGATAAAACAGTTAATTTAAATTTTAAAACTTTAAAAGGTCATAATATTATATTTATTGTTGATATGGTTAATGGCTTTGCTAAAAAAGGAAATTTATTTTCACCCAATATTAATTCAATTATTAAACCAATTAAAAATTTATTAGCAAAAGTAAACACTAATGAAACTAAAGTTATTGCTTTTAATGATGCTCATAATGAACATAGTCCCGAATTTCATACTTTTCCTAGTCATTGTTTGGAAAATACTATTGAATCAGAGTTAGTAGAAGAATTAAAATTTGACAATATTAAGATTATTAAAAAAAATAGTACTAATGGTTTTTTTGCTTTTGATTTTAAGCCAAATTTACAATGGGATAACATTATTATTGTTGGTTGTTGTACTGATATTTGTATTTATCAATTTGCTATTAGTTGTAAAACTTGATTTAATCAGCACAATAAAGAAGTAAATGTTATTGTTCCAATGACAATGACAAATACTTATGATCAACCAGAGCATCCAGCTCATATTTTAAATCAATATGCATGATATTCAATGCTTAAAAATGGCATTACTATTGTTAAGGATGTTATTTAATTAAAGTAGAATTTTAAATAAAATAAATTTATATAAATAATAAATTTTATACATATTATTTAATAATTTTTATATTTAGAATAGAAATTACCTGAGTTGTAAATATAAATGGGACATTTTTTTAAAATAATTGTATTAAATCTATTGGTCTTTTATAAGAGAGCGATTTTCTTTTAATTTCCTGAGTTGTAAATATAAATGGGACAGTTTTTTAAAATAATTGTATTAAATCTATTGGTCTTTTATAAGAGAGCGATTTTCTGGGTGTAGAATTAATTTGAAATGCTATAAAATTTAAATCTTTTTGTTTATATGAAGATAGATCTGTAGATTTTGGTAAATATCTTCTTAAAATACCATTATTATTTTCATTTAAACCCCTTTGGCAAGGTTTACCAGGATCTGCAAAATAAATTTTGACATTACAAATTTTTTCGATTAATCTTCATTTACTAAATTCTTTACCACGATCAAAAGTAATGGTTTTAACTGTTCCTTTTTGTAACTTTGAAATAAAGTTGGAAATTATCCCCGCATGTACTAGTGTGGAGGAAAAAATGAATTGAAATGAATTCAACAGCATATTTCAAACTGAAAACGATTGTTTGAAATATATAGCGAAGTTGAAAATAATGAAATGCATCAGGTGTGCTTCTTCTAGTTTGAATGCTTCTGATTTGAGAAGAATACGATGTTTGAACTGTAACCAAACATTTAGTATTCTTTATGGAACCATTTTTTATAAGTCACAGACCCAAATGACATCTTGGTTTTATCTCATCTTTAGATGAATAAACACAAAGCATGGCATACCAGCAACCGATGTTGCAAGGGAATTGGGTGTGACCTATAAAACAGCTTGAAGAATGTGTCATGAAATCAGGACTAGAATTGGAAATCAAGATGCAGGTTTCATTGTTGATGGCACAGCACAGATGGATGAAATGTATCTTTCACATTTAGGTTTTAAAAAACAAGGAAGATCCTTGTTGAATAAAACTTTGATTGTTGGAGTTTATGAGAAAACCAGCAACAAACTAATTGTTAAGGTGCTGAAAAATGCAGATGAAAAAAACCTTTTAAGATTTGCATTGAAACACATTTTTACTGAGTGCTGTCTATTTACGGATTCTTGGAAGGGATATGTAAGTTTCAAAAACTTCTATCCCAAACATGAAATCGCAAATCATGAAGTTGGGTATGTGTCACCAACAGGTGTAAACACAAACCAGATTGAATCAGCATGAAAGCACATCCGACGAACTTTCCGAACACACATAAGAGTTTCAAAGCACAATATTCATTTATATGCAAAAGAATCAGCATATAAATTCAATAACATACCTAGTTTTGAAACCGTAATTTTGTGTTTGATTTAAATACATACGGGGATAATTTCCTAGGTAGGCTTTTATCTCCATTTATGTGATAAAATTTAAAAATAGTACATAAAGGGATAAAAGCCATAAATTTTATTATACTTTTCGTAATATTTTCTGATTTATGATTTTTAGTTACTAAAGGAATTGTGGTTTTTGATCATATATCAGCCAAAGTAATAATAGAACTTTTATGATCTTTGCCAATGATAGTATCACCTTCTAAATGACCAAATTCTTGTATATTTTTAATATTAGGAATGATTAAATTTCTTTCATGAATAGACTTACAATTATTAATTTTGCCCCTAGTTTCTTTTTCTTTGTGAGATTTATTTTTGCCTTTTCTCAATAAGTTATTTTCATCAAAACCCATTCGATTTGTTTTAAACATGTTATATAAAGTTTTTGTTGAAATACTTTTTATTTTATTTTCCTTTAAAAAGTTAGCAATTATATCAAAAGCATACTTTTTAGTAATTAACAAATGATTAATACTATTAATTTCTGTTAAAGTTAAAATTATTAATTTTCTGCCTGCATTTTGTTTATTTTTTTGAAATTGATTCAATATTTCTAATGGCAATAAGTTTTTATTTAATAATCTACAAACTCTATGTACAGTTGATTTACTATAATCAACAATTTTTGCTATTTTACGAATCGAAAATCCATAATTTTTATATTCTTTTATTGCTATTATTGATTCAATACTCAGATACTTATACATTGCGCTAATTCCTTTCTTTTCTTAATTATAGAACTAACACAATTTAATTTTTATATAAGTGTCCTTTTTAATTTTACAATAGACTTGGTGCAAAACCTTTAATTTTAACAATTTAACGATTATTATTAATATTAAAGGTGATAGTTATTATGTTGAAAAAATATAAAGATGATCAAGAATTTTATAGTTTAGTCGGCATAAAGCCACAAACATTTTATAAAATGCTTGAAATTTTAAAAATTGCTGAGTCTAAACAAAAATATTATGGTGGTAGAAAAAATAAAATTGTAATTGAAGAGCGTTTATTAATGACTTTAGAATATTGAAAAGACTATAGTAGTTATAGAGTTATTGCAAAAAGATATAATATTAGTCATACTAGTTGCATTCGTAATATTTTTTGAATTGAAAATATTTTAATAAAAAGCGGAATTTTTAATTTACCTGGAAAAAAAGATTTAACAAAAAATAAAGGTACTAATAATAATTTGTTAGCTATTGATGCTACTGAAACTCCAATTGAAAGAATTAAAAAAAACTAAAATTACTTTTTTCAGGTAAAAAGAAACATCATTCTCTCAAATCCCAAATAATTATTGATATTTCCAATGGAAAAATTATTTCAACTGCTTTTTGTTTTGGAAGCATTCATGATTTTAAATTGCTTCTAAAATCTAAAACTTTTATTCCTCCAGAAAAACAAGTTTTTGTTGATTCAGGTTATCAAGGTATACAAAATATTCATAAAAATACATTTTTGCCATTTAAAAAAAGTAAATACAATCAATTAACACCAATTCAAAAAGAATACAATAAAACTTTAAGTAAAATTAGAATTAAAATTGAACACGTATTTGCTAAACTAAAACGTTTTAAAATTTTAAGTTTAAAATATCGCAATAAAATACGAAGATTTGCATTAAGATTTAATTTAATAGCAGGAATATATAATTTTGAATTACCTTAGTTTTGCACCAAGTCTATTCTTTTATTGCTATTATTGATTCAATACTCAGATACTTATACATTGTGCTAATTCCTTTCTTTTCTTAATTATAGAACTAACACAATTTAATTTTTATATAAGTGTCCTTTTTAATTTTACAATTAAAGTTAAATAAAAACTTATTGCCATTAGAAATATTGAATCAATTTCAAAAAAATAAACAAAATGCAGGCAGAAAATTAATAATTTTAACTTTAACAGAAATTAATAGTATTAATCATTTGTTAATTACTAAAAAGTATGCTCTTGATATAATTGTTAACTTTTTAAAGGAAAATAAAATAAAAAGTATTTCAACCAAAAACTTTATATAACGTGTTTAAAACAAATCGAATGGGTTTTGATGAAAATAACTTATTGAGAAAAGGCAAAAATAAATCTCACAAACAAAAAGAAACTAGGGGCAAAATTAATAATTGTAAGTCTATTCATGAAAGAAATTTAATCATTCCTAATATTAAAAATATACAAGAATTTGGTCATTTAGAAGGTGATACTATCATTGGCAAAGATCATAAAAGTTCTATTATTACTTTGGATGATATATGATCAAAAACCACAATTCCTTTAGTAACTAAAAATCATAAATCAGAAAATATTACGAAAAGTATAATAAAATTTATTTCAAAGTTACAAAAAGGAACAGTTAAAACCATTACTTTTGATCGTGGTAAAGAATTTAGTAAATGAAGATTAATCGAAAAAATTTGTAATGTCAAAATTTATTTTGCAGATCCTGGTAAACCTTGCCAAAGGGGTTTAAATGAAAATAATAATGGTATTTTAAGAAGATATTTACCAAAATCTACAGATCTATCTTCATATAAACAAAAAGATTTAAATTTTATAGCATTTCAAATTAATTCTACGCCCAGAAAATCGCTCTCTTATAAAAGACTAATAGATTTAATACAATTATTTTAAAAAACTGTCCCATTTATATTTACAACTCAGGTTTTAAATAATCAAATTCTTGATCATTTCAAAAACTATAATTTGATCTAATTTTATTTTTACTAAGAGCATAATAAAGTGGAATAGCAACAAAATAAGCAAAGATAGCTTGAATACTATCAGTAATTAATTCATTAACTGTAATAGCATAATCTTGATAAATTACTAAATAAGACAATGGGTAAATAAGTAGTAAAATAGCAGCAAAAAAGAAAGTATAAACAGTACTTCATCAAGATTTATTAATTAATAACTTAATAACAAAAAACATTACAATTCTAATAAAAATTGTAATAGGAATAACCACAATTTTAACACCACTAATTAAATCAAAAATGCCACCCGCAATTGGTCCTGCAAATAACAGCATTGGTCCTTCAAAAAAAGCACAAAATGGAATAAAAACAGAATCAAATAATTGCAAAGTAGAATTTCCACCAAATAAACTAGTAATTGCTCAACCAAAAAGAAAAGTTGAACAATAACCAATTGTTACTAATAAACCAGTAATAATACCAGTCATTGCTAAATATTTAATTGAGCGAAAACGATACATCTTTTCCTCCTAGATTACCAAAAAATATTAGTTATTTTTTTATTATTTAAAGATAAAACCAATTGCAATTGGATTAATTTTAGAACCATAGTAACAAGCTGCTATAATTTCTTTTTTACCTGCTGGTTGAATAACTTTAGTTACTATGTTATTAGTTTTAGTGGCAACAATAATACCTAATTTATTTATTGCAACAATTGTTCCTGGCAGAGCATTTGATAATTCATTAGTTACTGCTACTTGATGAATTTTGTATATATTATCATTCAACGTAGTATAAGCAATTGGTGTATTATACAATCCACGAACATGACATGAAATTAATTGTGCTGAAAGATTTCAATTAATTTTTTCATCACTTCTTTTAATATTTAAACCAAAAGTTACTTTATTTTCATCTTGTTCTTGTTCTTCAATTTCATTATTAATGATTTTTAATAAATATTTTATTAACATATTTTGTGCTAAAGTTATCAACTTATTAACTAAAGAAGTATATGTATCCTCAATACCAATTGAAACTTGTTCTTGAACATAAATTGCTCCTGCATCCATTTTACTTACCATTTTCATTAATGTAATACCAGTGGTTTGTAATCCATTAATAATTGCTCATTGAATAGGGGCACCACCACGCAATGATGGTAATAATGAAGCATGAATATTTAAACATTTATATTTTGGTAAATTTAAAATTGCTTTTGGTAAAAATTGACCATAAGCACAAGTAAGAATAACATCAATATTTAATAATTGTAAATCTTTTAAACTGTCAATAATATTTTCGGGTTGGAAAACAGGGATTTGATATTCTTGTGCCAATTGTTTAATTGCTAAAGGAACAACTTCTTGTTTACGACCAATTTTACGATCTGGCTGACAAACAACACCAACTATTTCAATTTCATTTTTCATTGTTAATAACAATGTTTTTAAAATATTTTCAGAAAAAAAAGAAGAACCCATAAATAAAATTTTAAATTTTTTCATAATTTTCGCCCTCAATTTTTGCTTTGTACATTTCAATAATATTTTTTACATGTCAGAATAATACTACCATACCTAAAGTATCTTGAGCACAATATTTTAACATATTTTCACGAAAATTATGAATTCAATTAGTTAAACCAATGTTATTTTCAACTCTTCTACGAAAAACTTCTGATGCCATATCTCCTTTTTTAATAACTAATCCTTCATAAGAAAAGGAAGGTTCAAATGCTGGTAAAGTTTTTTTAATTGAAAGAGAACCATAAAACTGTTCTTTATAAATTTTAAATTCTTTAAAAAAATCTTGTAAATCAATAGTACCATCATGAATTAATGATAATTTATTTTTATATTGAGGGTAATAATAAGCTAATTTTTTAAGAACAGATTTCTCAAATGATCGATTATAAGCAACATACGTACCCTTACCATGAATATTAATTAAATCATGACATATTTTTTTTGTTAACATTTCTCTTGGATCATCATTGCCATCTGCTAAAAATTCATAATGTTTAATTGATTTATAAGTTTTAAAATCAAAATCTGGTGCTAATAATACATGGACAGAATATTGAAAAGGAATTTGTTGATATGGTTTACTATTTTTAAACTTAGGTATTGCAGATTTCATAGTCTCAAAATCATACATATAAATTGGATATTGGTACTTTTTGTATTCAATTTTTAAATCAACAAATTTAGTGCCATCAATTAATTTTTCACCATTTTTAATTACATCATATTGTCTTAAATGTAAATTAGACTTTGTTAAAAATGGTAATAATCTTTCATCATTAATTTCTAAGAAATCTTCTTCATAATATCACAATGCTTTCTTAGTTTTTCTTAAACGATATAATTCAAAAATAGTATTATGAATAGAAAAATATTTAAAAATATGAGGACAAAATTGATTACTATTTTCATGACAATAAGGTAAAGTTAATAATTTAACTATTTCGTCAATATCACTAATTTTAATAATATTCTTAATATTTTCATATTGTAATTTCAAATTATTATTTAAAATTTCATCTTGAATTGATTCAAAAAGACTAAAACCTTTTTTAGTATTTGGACTTTTTTGCCAAGTTGATCCATTAACAATAAATAATTCATTTAAATCTATTTTTTCTTTCTTAACATAATTATTATTTAAATACATAATATAAGTATTAACTACTTTAATTCCACATTTGGTTAAAATATCATACTGATAAAGTAAATCTCACATATGTTCTTCTTTAACTCAAGTTACTGCTTTTACTTCAATTAAATCCCAACCATCATTATTTCGCTTTAAAATATCACACTTAGTAACACAGCCCTGATATTCAAATCTTGGTTCAAATAAAACACCATACTCTTTATTATTAATAATTTCTATAACATTATTACCCGGTTCAGACTCAAAATTAAAACAAGAATATTTTACTTTAAAATATTCTTGAGCATAGTGCCCAGTTTCAATACCGTCTGCAATTGTTTCACCAAGATAAAATTCAGAATCATCTTCTTCATTATAATTATTTTCAAATGTATCATCGTCTAAATCAGAAATAGTAATTAAATTAGATTTAAATTTACTACTTGTTTTAGTATGCGTTAGTTCAACAAAATTTATTATCTTTTTCTCTTCAATTAAATGCTTAGCTAAAGCATAATTTTTTGCATTTAAAAATCACGAAAGTTTTCGACAAATACGGAAATGCTTATAATCATCTTTATAAATTTTCATTACATATCACCCAATTGCCTACTTAAAAATAAAGATTTATTTATCTTTTCATCCAGAAAATTTATCATGAATTGCAATTTTAGGTTTTTCTAAATTTTTAGCACGTTTTTTATTTTCTTTATTTTGTAAACGTTCTTCTTCAATTGCAAGTTTAACGGCTTCATTTTCTTTTTTAATTGCTGCTTTTTCTTCTGCTGTCTTTCTTTTTATTTTAATTTTACCACTACGTTTTTTTGACATTTCAATTTTCTTAAGTGTTTCTTCTAAATCTAATTCACAATTTACTTTTCAAATTGTTTCAAATTCTTTCTTTGATAATTGTTTAGTAAACCCTTCTACCTCAAATGCTTTAGTTGCAAATAAATCATTTTTCTTAGAATCATATAATTTTACAATTACATCAAAAACATCACGATAGCGATATTCTTTACTACTACGTGAAACTACTTGTTCAAATTCTACTGTTTTATGTTGCAATTTTAATTCATCGCGCATAAAGGATTTAATAATTTTTTTTACTTCTTTTTGACGTTGTTTTTTCTCTTCTTTTTTCTTCTTTTTTGCTGAAATGGTTGTAAAAATAAAAATTATTAAAACTACTCCTATAAGCGCTAACATTCATCATTGACTAGATAAATTTCCCATTTTTTATTCCTCTTTTTTGATTTATAAATTTTCCTCGATTACTGCTAATAGTTTAGTTGGACTCATCGGTGAAATTGTTAAAATTAAATTAACATCTTTTTTAATTACAAAATAAAGATGTGTTTTATTTACTCTAATATATTTAAAACTTTTTGTCTCTTCAATATCATAAGACTCATTAATCAATTTTAAACAATATTCACGTAATTGGATATCATTTCAGTCTTGCAATTTTAATCTTGTTCTAATCCTACCAATACTATGGTAAGAAAATTTATAAGGGTTACGAAAATAGTAACTCATTTATTTACCACACCTACATTTATCATTAAAGTTTTTAAACAAATAATTTACATTAAAAGTGTAAAAAAATTAAAATATACTATTAACAAAAAGCTAACACATTAATTATACTGAAAAAATAAAAAATATTATACAACATTTATGATTTTTGTTATAATTATTTTTGTTGTAATTAATCTATAAAACATGTTCAAAACAAAAAAGGAGAAAAAATGGCTAACATTGCATCACAAATTAAAAGAATTAAAACAAACCAAAAAAGAAATGAAATTAATAAAAGTTATAAATCTAAAGTTAAAACTGCTTTAAAAAAAGCTGAAATATCAATAAAAAACAAAGCAGAAAATGCTTCAGTACTTGTTAATGAAGTATGTAGTTTAATTGATAAAGCTGTTGTTAAAGGCATTTATCACATTAATAAAGCTGCTCGTCAAAAATCTAAAATTATGACTAAATTAGCAAAAGCAAAATAACTATAATTTATTTTAAAACTAAATTTTTGTTTTAATAAAATACCAAATTTAAAAACTATTTAGCTAATAATGTAAAGTTAGAACTTGATGCTCTAATCTCAGCAAAAATTTTATTTTTTTGAAATTCATCTGATGTATCCATAACTATAAAAATACTAAAATTACTAATATCTAATTTATTACGATCAAATGTACTGTCAATTTTATAAATAGAGGCACCATTTTTAGTAATAATATTAATAATTTCGCTAATAGTACTATAGACTTGGTGCAAAACTAAGGTAATTCAAAATTATATATTCCTGCTATTAAATTAAATCTTAATGCAAATCTTCGTATTTTATTGCGATATTTTAAACTTAAAATTTTAAAACGTTTTAGTTTAGCAAATACGTGTTCAATTTTAATTATAATTTTACTTAAAGTTTTATTGTATTCTTTTTGAATTGGTGTTAATTGATTGTATTTACTTTTTTTAAATGGCAAAAATGTATTTTTATGAATATTTTGTATACCTTGATAACCTGAATCAACAAAAACTTGTTTTTCTGGATGAATAAAAGTTTTAGATTTTAGAAGCAATTTAAAATCATGAATGCTTCCAAAACAAAAAGCAGTTGAAATAATTTTTCCATTGGAAATATCAATAATTATTTGGGATTTGAGAGAATGATGTTTCTTTTTACCTGAAAAAAGTAATTTTAGTTTTTTTTAAGGCTTTTATCCCTTTATGTACTATTTTTAAATTTTATCACATAAATGGAGATAAAAGCCTACCTAGGAAATTATCCCTGCATGTATTTAAATCAAACACAAAATTACAGTTTCAAAACTAGGTATGTTATTGAATTTATATGCTGATTCTTTTGCATATAAATGAATATTGTGCTTTGAAACTCTTATGTGTGTTCGGAAAGTTCGTCGGATGTGCTTTCATGCTGATTCAATCTGGTTTGTGTTTACACCTGTTGGTGACACATACCCAACTTCATGATTTACGATTTCATGTTCGGGATAGAAGTTTTTGAAACTTACATATCCCTTCCAAGAATCCGTAAATAGACAGCACTCAGTAAAAATGTGTTTCAATGCAAATCTTAAAAGGTTTTTTTATCTGCATTTTTCAGAACCTTCACAATTAGTTTGTTGCTGGTTTTCTCATAAACTCCAACAATCAAAGTTTTATTCAAAAAGGATCTTCCTTGTTTTTTAAAACCTAAATGTGAAAGATACATTTCATCCATCTGTGCTGTGCCATCAACAATGAAACCTGCATCTTGATTTTCAATTCTAGTCCTGATTTCATGACACATTCTTCAAGCTGTTTTATAGGTCACACCTAATTCCCTTGCAACATCGGTTGCTGGTATGCCATGCTTTGTGTTTATTCATCTAAAGATGAGGGTGAGTAAAGTTAATAGTTATAATTTAATTTTCTTTAAATAAAAGACAACTTTAAATTATTAATTGTTGGTTATATTATATACCTTTTTATAAATATAATCAAGTATTTTAGACTATTATTTTAATTCATCTAAAGTAAAAATTCCTAACTATTTAGGTTTAGATTTATTAAGTTTTTAAAATATTAAAGTAAAAGATTTAATTTATTAATTCTTGCTGAATTAATTATAAGCATATTATTAAGTACTTTATCATTATAAATTTTAGCACCATATCCTTTTAAAGATTTAACAAGATGTGATACATCACTTTCAGCACATACTCCTTGATTTCAATTTTCTTTTTGATTTATAATACCTTCTTTATTATTTTTAAAATATTTATATATTTCTTCATTAATATTATTTTCTTTTAAATAATCTAATAATTTATAATATTCACCATTAACAAATAAATTATATGCATTTGTTAATTTTTTATTATCTACTTTTCTATTAAAAATAAATCCTTTTTTCAATGCTTTAAATGCATGATGTCTATCAATTACATAAGGAATATTTTCTTTTTTAGCAGTAGTTTTAATTCAAGGTGCACCATCACCAATAAATACTAAACTACTTTTAGAATAAATATATTGTAAATCAAGAAATTCATAAATTTTATCAATTAATTCTTGTCTTTTAATTCTTTGACCATTTTTAGTTTTCATATAAGTAATTTTTTTATCTTTTAAAACATTTCTACTTTTAGTAGATTTTTCTAAATCTTTACCTTTATTTGCACTAATTGTACGAATACGATTTTTTTGTTTTTTATTATCAAATAAAGAACTTATAAAACAATCATCCATATTTACAAATAATTTTTCAGTTGGTGATACTATTTTTTTCTCTTTTATTTCTTCAACTCCTATTATTGCATTTTTCATTACATTAGTCATATATGTTTTTGAAAAATTACTATTTTTTATAGTATCTTGTACATCACTTTGTCTTTTACCATTACCTGAATTTCTTATTATTGTATGTTCTAAACTTGTGAGTGTTCTTTTTCTTTTCTTAATTTTTATATAATCATCTAAAGGATAATAATATTCATTAGTTTCTAATATTAAATAACATCTACGATAAAAATCATTAATTTTACCATATTGAGTATTTGGACTTCTTGGAGCAGTTTTAACATATTTATATTTAGTTTTATCATATATATTTTGATGTCAAAAATCATAATATGATTTTAATAGATTTGTGAAATAATTTAAACCATTATTTTTAATTTTATTATCAAGTTCATCATAATTAAGCTCATCAGTAAGAAAATTCATAATATTAATCTCCTTCTTAATTTATGATTTGATTATAGTAATAATTATTATTAAAGTGGTGAAATATGATTTTATGAAAATGTTATAATTAGTATATAAATTATTAAATATAGGTGATAATATGTCAGAAAAAGAAAAAAAATATGGTGAAAAATTAAGTGTTAATTATAAAACTCAAATTGATAATTATTTAAGAACCAAGAAAGTTATATTAACACCACAAGGATTAAACAATGCACTTGGAATTGATAGAAAATTTGTTTATGATTGCCGACGTAGAAGCAATCCATGACGTAAAAAATTTATTAAAGATTATGATAATGCAAGAGCAATAATTTCAACTCATATGTTAGAAAAATCATTAGTAAAACCAGAAATAATTTATAAACATTGACAAGTTAGTTATCCAAATGAATTTGATATTAATGAAGAAGATAATAACGCACAAAGTAACTTTAATTGTAAAATTAAAAAGGACACCTATATAAAAATTAAATTGTGTTAGTTCTATAATTAAGAAAAGAAAGGAATTAGCGCAATGTATAAGTATCTGAGTATTGAATCAATAATAGCAATAAAAGAATATAAAAATTATGGATTTTCGATTCGTAAAATAGCAAAAATTGTTGATTATAGTAAATCAACTGTACATAGAGTTTGTAGATTATTAAATAAAAACTTATTGCCATTAGAAATATTGAATCAATTTCAAAAAAATAAACAAAATGCAGGCAGAAAATTAATAATTTTAACTTTAACAGAAATTAATAGTATTAATCATTTGTTAATTACTAAAAAGTATGCTCTTGATATAATTGCTAACTTTTTAAAGGAAAATAAAATAAAAAGTATTTCAACAAAAACTTTATATAACATGTTTAAAACAAATCGAATGGGTTTTGATGAAAATAACTTATTGAGAAAAGGCAAAAATAAATCTCACAAACAAAAAGAAACTGGGGGCAAAATTAATAATTGTAAGTCTATTCATGAAAGAAATTTAATCATTCCTAATATTAAAAATATACAAGAATTTGGTCATTTAGAAGGTGATACTATCATTGGCAAAGATCATAAAAGTTCTATTATTACTTTGGCTGATATATGATCAAAAACCACAATTCCTTTAGTAACTAAAAATCATAAATCAGAAAATATTACGAAAAGTATAATAAAATTTATTTCAAAGTTACAAAAAGGAACAGTTAAAACCATTACTTTTGATCGTGGTAAAGAATTTAGTAAATGAAGATTAATCGAAAAAATTTGTAATGTCAAAATTTATTTTGCAGATCCTGGTAAACCTTGCCAAAGGGGTTTAAATGAAAATAATAATGGTATTTTAAGAAGATATTTACCAAAATCTACAGATCTATCTTCATATAAACAAAAAGATTTAAATTTTATAGCATTTCAAATTAATTCTACACCCAGAAAATCGCTCTCTTATAAAAGACCAATAGATTTAATACAATTATTTTAAAAAACTGTCCCATTTATATTTACAACTCAGGTAATATAATTATTAATATTTGTGAACCTAGAAAAATAGAAAATAATGATTAGAAACCTATAATAAATATAGGTTTTTTTCTTTATTTTAAAGGATAAAAATGATATAATTTAATAAAGTGAATATGTTAAATTAACATATATAAAAGTGACCTATTAACCAAGTGAATTATTAAAATTTTATTAACAAGGGAGATTAAAAGTATGAGTGATTTTACTTTTGATGAAAAAGAGAATTATAGTTTAGATGATGTTAAAAATTTACTAAAACAACATAGAAATGTAGTATATGCTGAAAGTAAAAAAAATATTGAACCTAAATTAAGTGAATATGAAACTAAAATAAAAGACTATGAAAATAAAATTAATAGTTTTGAAGAGCAACAATTATTTTCAAATATTAAAGATACTAAAAAAGTAAATTTAATTAAAAATTTAATGAGTATTGATAATTATAAATCTTTATCTAAACAAGAAGCATTTAATAAAATAAATGAAGATTATAAAGAATTTCTTATTGATAAAACATCAGAACCTATTAAATCAGAAAATAAACCTAATTTAAATGATTTTAATCCTAAAACTCTTTTAGATTTACATACAAATAGTATAAATCCAGAAGAATTAGAAAAAAAATTAAATGAAAAAGCAAAAACTACAGGTATTACTGATGTTAATGAATTAGAAAAACTTGTAAATTTAGCAAGAGGAAATGCACTTCAATCTATTAAATAGAAAGAGGATAAAATGGCAATTCCACAAATACCTAAAGCATTTATTATTGGTGGTAATTCACCTACTGAAAATGCTGTTTTAAGTGTACTTGAAGCACAAGTTCGTGGTGAATTAACTGCTGAATTAAGTACTTTATTTATGAGAAATACTGTTACTGCTGACCAAATAGCAAATATTAGTGGTGTAGCAATGGCAATATATAGAGCAACTGTTCGTGTATTATGAGGTTCAACATGAGATGAATTTACTGGTACTAAAAGACAAAAAGGAACAGTTAAAACAACAACATTAATTATTGATAAAGAATTAACAATTGATTTTAATATTCCAGAATTTGATATTGAAAGATTTATGACTTCACCAGCAAATGTAGCAACACAAATTGTTTCAAATTGAACAAGTTCATTTATGAGAAATTTAAGAGAAAATTTTGAATTAATATTTTTACAAGGTACAAAAGATTATGCAATTGCTAAATCATTAGTATTACCTTTAAATTTAAATAATATGACTAAAGAACAAGCATTAAATGCTTATTATAAAATTGGAGAAAAAAATAATAAATTAATTAAAAAAGTAGATGATATTACAGTTGGTATTAATAAAGCAGATTTAACTGGTGCTTGTGGTATTGATAGTAGTTTTAATTTAGCAAAAGCATTTACATTATTAAATTATGGACAAATTGCAGCAAATACTTTAGCAACTGGTAAAAGATATACAAATCAAATTATGGGAATGGAATTTTATGAAAGTTTTTATTTAGAACAAGATTTTATACATGATACTGTTTCTGGTATGCATTTAGAAAAAGATTATAAATTATTAGAGTTATTTGGAGTAGTTTATAACAGATATATGTGAGGTATGCCTATTTCATTTACAAAAGTAAGAAATAAATTAGATAATGCTACAGATAATATTCGTATTATTGGTAAAGCATTATATTCATTACCAGCAGCAATAAGACCTAATTTAATGTATATAATTCAAGAAAAAATGCCAACAGTAGATGAAATTAAAGAAGCAAGAGCAAAAAATTATAAAGTTGATGCAACTAATATTAATGCAACTTATCAATCAACTGATTATGATAATATGAATATTTTAGATTTACAAGATGTAATTTATTATAAAAATTTAGGAAAAATTACTATGGCAGGAACTACTCCTACTAATGATGAATTAGAAACTATAATAATAAATATTGGTAATAATGGTTATGAAAAAGGTAAAACAACATTTAGTAATATTACATCAACAAGTGCTATTATTTCTGGTAATAATAAAGATTATTATGGAACAGTAAAATTAGAATTTACTAAAAAATAATTATGGAATTTATATATAAATATTTTAATGAAAAAGCACATATTATTATTTATTCACCAAAACCAGAAGATTTAACTACAAGTAATGATATAAGAGCAATTTTATTAGATGAATATCCTAAATTAAGAAATGATTATTTTATAGTAAGTGATGTACATGATAATTATGCTATATGTGTTGGAGATAATATTCATTGTGAAGGTAAAGTAATTATTAAAATAGAAAAACAAACTAATTTATTAAAAGGAGTAAATGAAAATGCCAAATGATATCACTATACAATCAAGTAATTATACTTTATTAAAGATAATTCGTTCTTCAATAAGTCCTTTATCAGCAATGATAGGTACAAGTGCTTATTATGGTCAAGTAATTTCAAATCCAATATTGGGTTCAATTAATAGTTTATTATTTGGTAAAAAATTAGGTTTAGATATATTAAATTTAAATCAAAGACCAAATACTAAAACTAAATTAATTAATAGTAGTAAAAAAATATTATTAGGTTTAGGAACAATTGGTTTAGCAAATTATGCTAAATTTACTACTAATTCAATTAATCCAAATCCTAATCCATTTCCAGATGATTTATTATTAATGAAAAATAATACTAATAATTTAATGGCTTGAGATACATATATTAGTTTAAATGCTTATGGTATTTCAAATCTTATTAATGGAATTACAGAATTAATTCCTAATAGATTTGAAACTATACGTAAAATAGCAAATATGGGTACTGGTGGTTGTTTGATAAGTAGTGGTGTTGCTATGGGTATAAATAATGATTTTAATAATGCTTATGCAGTACCTACTATTATTGCTGGTGCAAGTGAAATTATTCATAATTTATTACCTATGGAAACTACAAATCATAATCAAGAAATGCAAGAAACACCATTTACTAATGAAACTACAAGATTAATTAATGATAATAGATTTACTATTAATAGTGAAACAACTAGTCAATATGGTAGTGATAATATGAGTGAAGTAATATTAGATAATGCTTCATTAAATTGAGATTATAACCATATGAGTTTATAATGTTACCTTTAATTATTAGAATTATCTATTCTGCATTAGAAACTAATGATATTAGAACTGCAATTATTAGTTTATTAAAGTTATATAGTAAAAATCAAAGTTTAAAATCAGTTTTAGATAGTGAAAATGTTAATGAGACAGAACTTGACCAACCATATTCGACTTTTAATCCAAATATTATTAAAAAACTTATTTCAATTATGAAACCTAGTGAATTAACTGAATTAAAATCACAATTAGATAAATTAATATTTAAACCTATAAAGAAAATTAATAATTTATTTAAAGAAGATAAAAAAGATATTAATAGTAAAGATATTGAACAAAATAGTCAAGATGATAAAGGTTGAGTAATATTATCAAGTTCATGATTTAAAAAAGGTTTATTTTATAAATCTAATCAATCATTAAAAGTTGGAATATTACAAGGTTTATTTCAAAGTGATACATCTAAAAATAAACGATGATATGGTGTATATACTTATCCAAATGTACCAGAAGAAACTTGAAATTTAATGAAAGTTCAAAAAGGTAAAAATGGTAATGGTGCTGGAACAATATTTTGAAGATATTTTTTAAGAGGGTTTTTACCAAGTCAAATACGTTTATATGTAAAGAAACAATTAAAAGAACAGAAAGGTATTAATAAAGGTAAACAACGTTATAACGTTATTAAATCAACTAATATTAATGTTTTAAAAACAACTGCATTTATTAATAGATTAGAACGTGGATTTTTTAAATTAAAAGAATTTAAAACTTTACCAAAAACTGAATTAGGTAGTAGAGTATGAAAAGTAGAAAGAAAAGAATATTTAACTTTTCATAAAACTAATAATTTAAATAAAAATATTGGGATTTCAATTTATAAAAATAAAAGTAAATATAAAACATGAAAGTAGGTGATAATTATTATTGAATTAGATAAACCAATTAAACCAATTGGTATATGAAATACTATTAATCCATTAAGTAAAGATAATAAAGAATATAAAAGATTAAATAAGATTTGATTTAATAAAAATAGTACTCATATTGATAAAATTAAAATTTTAATATCAAATATTTTAAAAATAACAAGTCATATTATTGGTATGTTAATAACATTATTTTTTACAATAACACCTTGATTAATACCTAAAATACCAATAGAAATGGGAATAGGTAATTATACTAATCAATATAATTTTACTTGACCAGACCATTTAATATTAACTTTATTTCCTATGTTTGGTCATATTGGATTAAATCTGATTACTAAATTAGGTAATTATGGAAAATTAATTAAATATATATTAATAACAATACCAATTATTATTACAAGTCCTTATTTAATATATCAATATAAAAATATTAGAAAACATAAAAAAGAATGTCAATTATGTAAACAACATTCAAATAAAATACAATTGGAGGAATAAAAAATGAATTTATCAAAAGAATTAATAGTAGCAGTATTAAGTGGAGCAATAACTAGTGGAGTTATAGTTACTATTGTTTGACTTTTCTTATATAAATTTATTAAAAAATCAAAACAAAACAAAATATCAAAAGAATTAAAAAGAGATAAAGAAATTAAATTTATTATTGATAATATTAAACAAATAAATTCTCAATTACAATTAGAAACTACATCAATTGCTAAGTCTTTAGATAGTTTTAATAATGATAATGAAAAAGATGAAGTATTTAAAAATACTATTATAAGTCAAAGAGCAAAACGTAAAGAATTATCAGAAAAAGATAAGAAAAAAGCAACTAAAGTTGGAATTTAAAGGGTTTAAATACCCTTTATTTTACATTAAGGAGTAAATTATTATGGCTATTAAAGACCCAATTTTATTTATAACAGTTGAAGAATTTAAAAATTCTAAATATTTTAATAATTTATTATTTGATAAAGTTACTACTCCAGATAATGAAATTTGATTTGCTATTTCAGTTGCAAGTAGTAATATTGATTATTTAAGTGGTTTTACTATTTCAAAAAAATGACCAGAAATAACACCAACTGATTTTACAGATAATATTCAAACAGCAACTACTCATTATGTTAGATTTTTATTAACTAAAGATGTAGATTATTTACGTGGTCAAGGTTCAATTAGTCAAGGTGGATTAACTTATAGTGAAACTAATCCAGATGACCCTTATTTTATACCACCAGAAGTATTTAATTGTTTAAGAAAAATTAAAGAATATCCAAATCTTAAAGGTTTTAATTTAAAAGGTATAGAATCACAAAAAAATAATTGATTTAATAAATTTATTTCAAATTGTGGTGAAGATAGTCCATTAAATGCATACATACCTTATAATAATATAAAATCATTAGATTCTAGAACTAAAATTACTATTACTCATTCACAAAATATGTTAAGACCAATAGTTAATATTGATACTACCGGTATTAATACAAGTACTACTATACCAGAATTTAAAAGTCCTAAAGAAACCATAGATATTAAATATTATGAATCTAATCATACTGTAAATGCTGATATTAGTAATAAAATACAAAATGAAATAGATAAAAAACAAAATAAAAGTGAAACAGTTTTTATTTGAAAAAGTAGTGTTGGTGCAAGCGGTAAATATGATGGTGGTGGCTATTTAAGTATGTCTAATAAGCAAATTACTAGTCTTGGAACTCCTACATCACCAAGCGATGCAACTACAAAACAATATGTTGATGATAAAATACCTAATTTAACTGATTATTATAAAAAAGAAGAAACTGATAATAAATTGTTATTAAAACAAGATAAATTAACTGCTGGTGAAAATATTAAGATTGAAAATAATGTTATTAGTGCTACTGGTTCTACTGATTTAACTGATTATTATAAAAAAGCTGTTTTTATGAAAGGATATTTTACATATAAAGATGATAGAGACCAATTATGAATAAATGATTCTTCAAATAGTTCTCTTGCTATTTCATTATTACTGAATAATAGATATGATAGATTAGAAACAACTAATAAAACTATTGCAGGTGCTATTAATGAAATATTAGAAAAACAACCAAATATTCCAAAATGAAAAGAAGTAGGAACAAAAATAAATATAAATCATATTAAATATACTTTTAAATCAAATACTAAATATAAAATTTATTATAATTTTGAAAATCAATCAAGTAATAAGAAAATTGCTTTTATTTGTAAAGAATTTCTATATGGTGAGTTAAATAATGATGTTCAAACTTTGGATTGAGATAAAGTTAATGATAGAATAATGGTTTCTTTACAAATGCAAAATGATACCATTGCTATTGTTAGTGACCCTACAAGATTTGGTCAACTTTTAAAATTAGAAGAATTACAGGAATAATATTATGAATAAAGAATTTACATATTTACATGAAATTAGTTATTGATTATTAAATAAAAGTGATTTTACTCATAGTGAATATAATTTAAGTGGAAGTAGATATTCAAGTAAAACATATAGTATTGCAGAAGAATTAGCAATATTAATAGCCATTTCAATTAAAGTTAATAAATCAATTGCTATATATTGTTTTAGAAAATTAAATAAAGATATTAATGATTTAGTTAAAGAAATATATAATGCTTTAATAACAATTGATTTTAATGATTATAAAGATTTTAATTTAAAATATCCAAATAAACAAGCAGATTTTAGATTTAAAGGTAGTAAATCATTTATTAGAGTTATGGGTGTATATAGTAATTCAAATGATAGAATACCTTTAAAAGGTCTTTCTCGTAGTGAAATAAAAGGTTTTGATTTAGCAATTGAATGATGTGAAGAAGCAAATGAATTTAGTCAACAAGAATTTCAAGCAATAACATTTGCATTAGGAAATGCTAAAAAAAGAATAAAAATTAAAAGTTGTAATCCAGATAATATTTATCAATATTTTATTGAATATATGAATAAAATAGTACCTTTTAATTTAGACATTATGAAATCTAATAATGAACAAATTAAATCAATATTTGATAATAATATTTTTAAATTATTTCATTATAGTAATTGAAAAGTAAATTCTCATAATTTGACATTAGATATGATTAATGATTTAGAAGAATTAAAAGTATTAGACCCTATTAAAGCACAAAGTTGATATTATGGTGTACCAAGTATTCTTACTGGTGCTATATTTGCTAGATATCTTGATAATGTAGGAACTAAATTAGATTTTCAAGTACAAAGATTAACTGGTGGATTAGATATTGGAATGGCAACAAGTAGTAGTGGTCATCCAACTGCTGCTTCATTATGATTTATTGGTGAAAATGAAAATAGTAGAAGAGCGCATAAAGAAAGTGAATTTTATCATAGTAATGTTACTATGCAATATAAAGATACTGATACTTTAGCAAATGATATTATTAATTATTATATTAATGAAAGTAAACGTTATATAGCAATGGTATTTGGTTTTACTTGTTATGTTGATTATGGTAATGGTGGATTAGTATTTATTGATGTTTTAAAAAGTTGAGTTAAAAAACGGAATATAACATGATTAAAATTTATAGCAGTAGATAAATCAATTTTATATTTAAATGATAGAATTGATTTTACAACAATTTGTATGCTTAGAAATATTATTAGTTTTAATTGAGAAAGATGTTCAGAAACTAAAAGACAATATAGTTTAATGCAATGATTAGATAAAAAGAAATTAGATACTAATAATAATACTCCAAAAATGTTAGATTTACATGATGATACTTGAGATAGTGATATGTATGCTTTAATGCATGAAATTAAATGATTAATTAATGGTATTAATAATAAATTATTAATTAATAAAAATAAATTTAATGGTGATGAATTATGATAAATACAATGGAATATTTAAGTTGTGATAAAAGTAATTGATATATTGATATACCTATGATTATTGCTCAAAAATCAACTAAATTATGATTAGGTAAAGGTTTTTTATTTAATTCAAGTAAAAAAGAAATATTAGATTATTTAAATGAAATGAATTTAAAAGATAAATGATTAGAAAAATTTTATAAATTTGGTTTACAAAATAGTTTAATGGGTAAAGTATTTATTATGATTATAGTTAATGAAGATAATAGTAAATCACTTAAAATATTACCTAATAGTTTTTGTGGTAGAGTTGCTAAATATAATGAACAAGAACAATCAGCAGAATTTTATTTTATTAATGAACAAGCAGATAGTGCTACTTTAACATGAGTAACAATTCAAAATGGAAAAGTTAAATATGAAACTTATAAAGATAATAATAAAGATATTATTTTAGGTTCTACACGTACTAAATTAAAACCAAATATTAATCCATTAAAAACTTATGAAATTAAAAATCCATTTAATTATATACCTATTTTTGAAATAACTAATTTACCAATAATAAATTTATATGGTAATGCTACAACTTTAAATGCATATCCAGATTGTACACCAGTATGAGATTTAATTTGAGATTTAAATCGTGTAATTAGACAAAAAAGATTAGAAAGAGAATTAAATGTTACTACTTTATTTGCTGCTTTAGATAATGAAACAGTTAAAGAAATGCAAGAAAATGGTAATATTGCAGAAAATCCTAAAAAAGATATGTTTGTGAATGTTGGTAGTGCTGGTTATGATAAAAATGGTAATGGTGGTATGCAAATTATTCAAGGTGACCCTAAATTTAATGAATATTGATTAGATTATAATGGTACTGCTAAAGTAATATTTAATGGTGCTGGTTATGATTATGATGAACATGGTAATGATGTTTATACTAATAAAACACAAAGTATGTTTAATAATAAATTTGATATGGAAACAACAGAAATAAAAATAGCATTTTATAGTGCTTATTTTTATCGTATATTTGATTTATTACTTATTAGTGAAAATTTATGAAATGGTATTGGAGAAAGACCTTATAGTTTTAAATTTATTCCAATTGCTATGACTGACCAAATAGTACAAGACCAAATTATTAATTCAAGATTAAATAATGGCACAATGACAATAATTGAAGCAATTGGTGAATATGATAATATTGACCAATTAATGGCTGAAAATAAATTAGAAAATATTATTAATGAAAATCAAAAAATAAATAAAGATTTAGGAGATAATGAAAATGAGCAGACATCAACAAATACAATTAATGAAACACGCTCACATGAGATTAAAAATGCAACAAATATTAATTAAAAGACAAAGTCATTGAAAAATATTTCCATTTATTATAAATAATGGTGCAATACCTTTAACTGAAACTGGTTATAAACCAATTAATAGTAAAATTAGTGATTTTGGTCAATATGAATTAATATTAACTGGTAATACTCCGGTTGTATGTATTTGAAAAAATAGTACAAAAATATATCAAAAAAATAAAGGTAAAATTGACCCAGTAACTCATAAAGTTACAGGTCAAGATGAATTTTATAAAAAAGAATATAAAATTGGTGATTATTGAAATGCTTATTTAATTGATGATACAAGTGGTGTAGATTTTAGTAATTTACCAAATAATCAAATATTTAAAACAGTACAAACTAAAAGACAATATACTTTAGTAATGTTTGAAGAACATATTACAATTGATGATTATTTACAATTTTTTGTTGTATTTAATGATGAAAATGAAAATATTGGTGGTAATAGTAGTAAAAATCAAGATAGACAATTATTATATATTTCAAATGTAACAAATTATTATAGTCCTTATAATGGTGCATTTAGTATGCAAGTATTAACTTTTAGTAGTTTAAATGATAGAGTAGTTTCTAGTGGTCAAAATACACTTGATTTTGTACAATATGCAAGTCCGGGTAGTGGTTATGCTTTCCCTACTATTCAACAAGGAAAAGTAACTTTAAATCGTACTTTAATGTGTGATATTGGTGTAAGATATTCTCATAGACAATCATATGGATTAGAATTATTATCAAGTTGTTATTATTATGGAAGACCTATTATTCAAGGACAAGAACCTATACAACAAGGAACAGAAGAAATATTTGAAAGTAAAGTATTTGCTTCAAGAAGATTATTTATTGCTGGTAATAATGAAAAATCTACAACTAATATTAAAAATAATGGTGGTTTACTTGCTGGAATAAATGATAAAATAACAACAAGTAGTCATCCAGAAACTACATTTTATAATATTATGGATGCAAAACCTACTGGATTTACTAATTTTAAAAATTTTACAGAATGATTAAAAACTTCATTAAATTTTCAAGATAATTTATTTGTAACAAAAGATTTTAAAGGTATGCTTTCTTTTGATAAAGATAAAGCAAGATTAAGTAATGGTACATCAGTAGGAGAAGCAAAATTTTTTTGAGATAGTGAATGAAATATAAATAATTTAACGGGTAATTATAATGTAGATATGAGTAGTAATTTTAAATATAAAGACCCAGATACTCATTTAATTATAGGAAGTCCAACTGTAGATTATTCAAAAATCAGTCAAAAATATATGTCTGCTATATTAAATTTTAATAGTGTAGTATTTTCTCCATTAATACAAATGCCTTATGATAGTCAACAATGATTACCATTTGCTTTAAGTGATATTCCTTTAATTGGTAAATTATTAAATGCTTTAACATTAGGTATATGAAGTAGTTGAGTTATTACTCAAAATGCTCAACAATATAAAAAAATGTTATATTTTAATGGTTTTATGTCAGCATTTTTTACAAGTAATTTAGAAAGTATTATTGGTAATGGTGGTTTAATTCCTTTAAATGCTTTTACAAATGATAATGATTTTACTATTGGTAAATTATTAGGTGCAAATGTTTCAACAACTGCTATGACTATGAAATTAAGTGATAGAATAAGTGTTTATCCATGAGACCCTAGTTCTGGTCATAAATTAGAAACTAAAGAACAAATAAGTACAATTGATTTATCACAAAAGAAAAATAATAAAATTTATATTTTAGCAGAAGATACAGAGTTTTTAGATATAGCAAGTCCTTTTACAAATGAAGATAAAGATTGTCAATGAAATCCTACAAGTAATGGAGTTATTGATGGTTCAAATTATGCTTATATTATTGATACAATTGTAACTCAATCATTACATCAAGGTGAAGAAAGACATACATTTTATAGTGATAATCCATTTACTTATCAAGGTGATTATAATGAAATATCAATTGCTCAATTTCGTTATAATAATATGGGTTATTTAACTGGTAATGCTTTTAATTGAACTACTTTATATAAATTAAATCATGATGAATATGAAGAAAGTGAAGAAACTACATTTTCATATCCAGCAAAAATATTACCACCAAGTCCTCAAAATATAGCAAAATCAATAATTATTAATCCAGATTTAAAAATAGAAATGACAGCAAATAATATACCTTTAACAGATACAAGTTCAATACCAGTAAAAGATAATACAGAAAATTGATGACAAGTAAATAAAAGTAAACAAGTTAATTATGAAGTTGATTTAAAATCATTATTAGACCCTACATTATTAATTAAAACTTTTAATGATTTAAAAAGGTATTATAAAAGTATAACTTTATATTATAATTATGATATTGAAACAGAAAAAGAAATTAAAAATGTTTCTTTTTTCTATAACACAATAAAAATAACAACTAATTTGTCAGGTACAGAAAATTTTAGACCATCAAAATAAGTAAAAGATATAAGTGTAATAATTGAATTAAAAGATTTAATTTTCAGAAATATTCAACCAAATCCCGCACCTCATTTTTATCATTGAAATCATGCTAATTCTGATAGTCAATACATAAAAGATAGAACTGGAACATCATATATGTATGGGTATGCTGATAGTGATTATAATTTAAATGGTTATGAATTTATTATAAAAGATAATGGAGGTTTTTATAATTGAAATATTGAATTTAGTAATCAAAAATCAATTGGTTTTTGTATAGTTGATAATAAAGATTTTAAATGAAATTTTTATTTACAAGCAACATTAGGAAAAATTGAAAACAGAATTATTATTGATACTGTACCGGTTCAATATGGTTATGCTTATATTACAATCAAATCATTAAAAGTAAATATTTATAAAATAATATTAAATAATAGATAATATTGATATAATTTACCTAAAATCACTAAAATATCAAAGGAGTTATTATGTCAGATGGTATTATGTTTTTAATTGCAATTTTTGGGATAATTATAGGAACTTTTTTTCTTTATTTAATTAATAAGGGTATAGAATTATGTAAAGAAAATAATTCCTTAGGTGTACTGCTTTTATTTTTTACTTTAAATATTTTTGGTTTAATTTTTGGTTGTTGTATTATTTCAAATTTAAGGTATAAGGAAAAAAAACATTATATATTAAATTAGAAAAATTTTTAGATAAACAAGAAAAAAATAAAACCACACAATCTTAAATATTAATGTATAATTTACTGTAATACTTATCAAGGGTTATAGAGAAAGATAAGTATATAATCTCACTGTTATATTATTAAGTTGGCACCTAATTAAAAAGTTACCAATAAGGTAACTTTTTTGTTATTGATATTTTTAAATTTTAATTATAAACTTGTTATATTATTTGTAGAAAAATTAGGCTTATTATCAATTGCTAAATGTTGTTCATGATTAATAGATTTTGTAAATTCATTAGTTCATTTTTTTAGATTTTTAAGTTCATTTTTTTCTTTTAAGTTATTTATATCAAATATTTCTCTTTTTGCTTTATAACCACATCATTCTGTAGTTATAAATACTGCTCCAATTTCGCCAATCAACCCACCAACTGCTGCTCCAATCAATGTTCCTATTCCAGGAAGAATGCTACCTGCTGTTGCTCCTATTGCCGTTGCAGTACTAACAGCAGCAATTTTTTTGCCTGTACTATGGCAATATGTGTTATCATTATGATTATAATGCACTTCTTCAATATGATTATCATCATGGTGAATAATATAATGTTTGTTGATATCTATTTTTTCAAATAAATCCCGATTACGAATTAAATATCCTCCATCATCTGTTCAAGCACATATATCTCCTTCTTTTAAGTAGTTATCATCACTATTTTTATTTATTCTAAAAATATTTTTTATTTTTCCAAGATTTTTATTTCATTTACTTTCATAAGTATGTTTATTTTGTAATAAATTTTCAAATTCTTTTAAGGTAATATTTTCAGTTTTTATTTTTTCTCCTGTAACAGTTCCATCTTTTGAAATATTGGAAGTATTTAAAAAATAAATTTCTTCTTTTTTTGTGTTTACATAATAATTATTATTAAAATTTATTATATTCGTTATTTCATCACTAATATTATTAAATTGATAAACAATACTATTAGCACCAATTAAATATAAAGCATTAGTTGTTCCAACATATATATCGCCAGATTTTAAATCAATACCTTTAGTTTTTTCATCTAAAACTTTTATTGCAGTTATTTTTCCTTGAATTTTTTCAATTTGTGGTTTTAAATCACAAAATTTATTATTTAAAAGATTTGTTATCGAACTTGTTAAATCTCTACCGAATCGTCTATTATGACAATTTATATTTTGGTTATAATAAATAAAAGAAAATAATAAAAAATTATTTAATGCTGGCCTTACAATTTCTTGCAAAAATCTTGCATTATTTCCTTGATTATTATTAGGAAAATTTGCAAAATATATTCCAATATTTTGTAATTGTAAATTATTAGAATTTGAACTAATTAAAGAAACAACATCGCCACCAGCATAATATAAATCACGAGCAGTATAGATTGCATATTGTCCAGTACCTGGGTCTATAACTCTATAACGAATGTTTGATAAATCTTCTTGTGGATCATGACCATTTGAAGAAGTTGAAACAATTAAAATAGAATGTCCTGCATACCCTCCATATGCTCTATAAGTTGGCTGAAAACCTTGACCAAAAATCAATGGCATATTATTTTGTAAACTTGAACGAACTAGTGAATCTAAGTTACGAAAAAAAGTATCTCTAAAATCTATTTCTATATTTGCTTGAATTTGTTCATTAATCCTACGATCTGCTTCTTCTATTTCTATATTTGCATTTTGAATACCTAATTGTTCTTCTAATTGTCTAATACTTCTTGCAATATTTAATGTTTCTGATAAGTGATTTCATTGATTACGTATTGCTTCATCAACTGTATTACCTGGAATGTTATCAGCAGTTGTTTGAAGCCCAAAATAACGTGGTGCGTGAAAAAATTGTATTGTATATGGTTGTGTTTGTATATTTTCACTTCTAATAATATCATTAATTATATTGACAACATTTTCTGAATATACTCCACCACCTATAATTTCATTATTTTCATTTCTCAAATATTCAACATTCATTCTTTCAGATAAATAATGTTGGAAACTAGAGTATTCAGTTAAACCAGCGCCCTCCCTACTTAAATTTATTCTATCTAAAAAATTATTTATATTTAATCCTAAATTTCTTAAAATTGCTTCAGAAGTAGCAATAGCACATCAAACAACATTTTCTTGAGAAAATAATGGTATATTTACGTTAATTGCTCATTCATTATTATTTCTTGGTTGTCTTTTATGTCTATTTCTACTTTTTTCATGTCTATGTTTATGTGTACTTGTTTCTAATTCTTTTTGATAAATTGGGTCAATATTTTGATTTGTTTCATTTAAATTATATGGTTGATAATTAATACTTGTATTTGTAAAGCTATTTGGTTCATCTATTGATTCTAAACCGGTATTGTTACTAACTCAATCTTTAATCTTTTTATTATCAATTGACTTAGCATATATACCTTCACTTTTAGAATTAAATAATGGTGCACTTAATACTCATAATTTAAATCAATAAGTTGTATTAAAATATTTCATTATAAATATTTCCTTTCATTAATAAATATGTGTTAAAAACAAAAAAAAAGAAAAAACTACTCTAACTTCAACGAATTAGAAAGGCTCTTAATTTTATTTTATCTATTTAAATAAAAATATTTTCATTAAGTTTTTAACAATTAAATTATATACATAAAAATTTTAAAATGTGAAAATATAATTTTTTTAAAATTTAATTTAATTATTTTTATAATATTCTTTAATTTCTTTTATTTTATTATTAAAATCTAATTTATGTTTTTTACACATTTTAAAAAATTGAATTGTAGTATCTTCTAAATCTAAAGTTTTTAAAGTAACTAATACTTTATTATTACAATCTTTAACAATACATTTAAGTAATACTTTTTCTTGTTTTTGCATTAATTATCTTCCTTTTTACAATTACATAAATTAATTGATATATTTAATTGTTTTAATTTTTTTAAATTTTCTGATGATTCAATAATTGCATTTTTTGTAAAAATATCCATTTCAAATTCTATTTTCATTATTTACTCCTTATTTAAATAATATCAACCAATTAATAAACTATCTGCTTCATCATGATTAGCAATATTAAAATCTCATTCATTTTCTGAAATAATGATTTGTGCCATTGCTAATGATGTTTCTTTTGTTCATTTTTCATTTTTAATATCTCAATATGCTCCAAAAGGTCTATTTTTATATCATTTCTTTCACGTCAAATTATGAACTAACATATCTTTTGTTATTAATTTATTAAATCAACCAGCAATAAATCCTCTTAAATGTTCCAATGTTTCTTTACCTTTACCTTTATTAATAAAACCTTGCTCAATACATAAAGTTAATTGTTCTCAATATAAACCATTAACTTTATTTAAAATAATATTATGTATCAATTTCATATAATTTTCATAATTATAATTTTTAAAATTATAACTATTAATTCAAATTGGTTTTTTATTTTCTCATAATGTAAATCCAGTATTTTTAATACTTGGGTCAATTGAAAGTAAATAATTAGTCATAATTTCTATACTCACTTTTATTATTATTTTTTAAATTTTTAAATCTTTCACGAATTTCTTTAAATTTATCAAATAATACTTTTAAATAATTTTCACCCATTAATATTAAAAAATCTTTATTATTACTTGGATTTAATCTTTCCATATCTTCTCTTATACATTCATCAAATAAAACTGTATTTGTAATCATATATTTTTCAAAATAATCTAATTGTTTTTCACTTGGTTCTCATTTTTCATTTTGTATTTTTACATTATTAATATTATTATTTTGATATTTATTATTATTTTGTATTAAATTAATATTATCATTATCTGGGTCAAGTTCATCTTCACTTAATAATAATAAATTCATTAAAAAATATCTATAAGCATAAGTTTCTGCACTACCTTTTGCTTTTGCTATATCTGTATTTTTAGCACAAGCTAATATATCAAAATATTTTATTTCTTTATCATTATCTAAATCAATAATTGTATATTTTTTAAAATAAGTTATTTCTACTTCTTTAGTATCTAAATAATTTATTTTTCTATCAGTTGTTAATATATCTTCATGTGTAATAACAATATTTAATTCTTTACATAATAATTTAAATTTATTAAAAATATCACTTAATAATCAATATTTATAATTTCCAAATTTATTAAAACCATTTTTAGGTGTACTACCAATTTCTAATTGTAATTTAAGTATTTTTTTATATAAATTATTCATTATAATCACTCTTTCTATTTATTTATTGCTTTTTTAATTAAACTTCTTATAAAACCATTAATTTTCATATTTTTTTCTTCACAAATTTCTTTTAATTTTGCATAATCTTTTTCAGTAAATCTTAAATGAATAATAATTTGTTTAATCATTAAATCTTCTGGTTTCTTTTTAGGTGCTGCTACCATATTTATTCACTACTTTCTTTATTGATAAATAATTCTTTAATTCTTTCACCATATTTACCATTTTCAATATCTTTAAAAAACATTTGTAAATCATTTTTAATATCTTGAAAACCTTTATTTTTCATATTATTACACTCCTTTAAAATTTTCTAATTGTAATTCATTAATATAATATTCATATAAGTAATCTCAATTATTTGATGTTAAATACATATCTTCTTCAATCATGTTATTAATACATTTATTACAATAATAAGTATTTTCAATTTCATGTAATTCAGAAAATCATATATATTTTTCATTATGAATATTACATTTCATTTTTTCACCTATTAATTTATAAAAGCATTTATTACAAGTTCTATTCCCATATGATGAATTTTTATGACAAATATCACATGAACCTTTAATTCTATATTCTCTACATTCCATAATTATTAATCCCTTTCTATAATTTTTAATATTTCTTGTATTTCAATATATTTTTTATTTTTAAGTAATTTTTCATTACATAAATTTTTTATTAATTGTATTTTTTCAACATTAAGTAACATATTTTTTTCCTTTAATACTTTAAATAAAATATTTTTTCATTATGAGTTGATATATCTTTTATTGGCGTAACAATATAATTTATTGCTAAGTCATTATCGTTATATGGATTATTTATTTTAAAACTTTTCATATCTTGTTCTCATGTAATGTTATATTTAAAACATTCTTGATTTTTATCATTTTTAAAAATATAATAACCATTATATTGTTCATAAAATTCACAAGATATTAATTCATTTTCATTTGTAGTAATATTTGGAATATTTTTTATATATTTTAAAATATCACTACCTTTAACACTTTCAATATCTTTTGTTATTGATTTTTTACCTAATTTATAATAAAAATCTTCAATTATTTTTAATGCTATTTTTTTATTTTTTTCATCAATAATAGTATCTTTAATAGGAAATCATGTTTCATATTCACCAATTTCTAATAACATACCTTTAGTTGTTTCTTTAATTTTATTTTTAATATCTAAATTAACATTAATCATTACGAATCCTTTCTACTTTACGTATAAGCCTTATCACCTACAGTGATAAAAGGCTTATATACTACTAACTACTTATCTACTATACGTAAGGCTTATGCTACTGTAAGTAGCAAAGCCTTGGAGGGTAGGGGTTCTAGGGGAAGGGAACCAAAAAAATATCAAGTTGTAAAAGAGCATGATAAAAATTACTATTTGCAAATTCCTATACAATAGCTTTTATAATTTTTATTAAATTTGGAATAATTAATTACTTTAATAAAGTATAGGTTTAACAAAATAATTAATTATAATTGTTCAACAATTAAAAATGAGAGTATTATCTCTCATTTAAGTTCTTTTTAAATCTAACCATTAACTTGATACGCCCTAAAGATGAGATAAAACCAAGATGTCATTTGGGTCTGTGACTTATAAAAAATGGTTCCATAAAGAATACTGAATGTTTGGTTACAGTTCAAACATCGTATTCTTCTCAAATCAGAAGTATTCAAACTAGAAGAAGCACATCTGATGCATTTCATTATTTTCAACTTCGCTATATATTTCAAACAATCGTTTTCAGTTTGAAATATGCTATTGAATTCATTTCAATTCATTTTTTCCTCCACACTAGTACATGTGGGGATAATTTCCTTTTTTAATTCTTTCAATTGGAGTTTCAGTAGCATCAATAGCTAACAAATTATTATTAGTACCTTTATTTTTTGTTAAATCTTTTTTTCCAGGTAAATTAAAAATTCCGCTTTTTATTAAAATATTTTCAATTCAAAAAATATTACGAATGCAACTAGTATGACTAATATTATATCTTTTTGCAATAACTCTATAACTACTATAGTCTTTTCAATATTCTAAAGTCATTAATAAACGCTCTTCAATTACAATTTTATTTTTTCTACCACCATAATATTTTTGTTTAGACTCAGCAATTTTTAAAATTTCAAGCATTTTATAAAATGTTTGTGGCTTTATGCCGACTAAACTATAAAATTCTTGATCATCTTTATATTTTTGCAACATAATAACTATCACCTTTAATATTAATAATAATCGTTAAATTGTTAAAATTAAAGGTTTTGCACCAAGTCTAATTAAAGATTTATTAAAATATAAGTATTCTAATTAAGCAATTTTAAATTTAAATTTCTTTCAAGGAGTTGATTTTTATGAAAACATTTGTAAAAAATTTAAGTTCTAGATGAAGTTTATTTTGGAAATTATTTAAAAAAGAACGATTTGTTAAAAAGAAAAATTTTTAATGTAAATAGACCACCATAATTATGGTGGTCTATTTTTATGGTTCTTTATAATGAATATTTAATTTAAAACCTAAAATAATAATTGTAGATATTAAAATTATTGAATCTAAACTTACAACTTCTCAATTTTTTATAAATATTCCATAAGATATTCATAAAAAACAAGATAATAATTGAATTAATAACATAAAAAATGATAAATCACGTACTCTTTTTGTTTTTATGATTTTTATAATTTGGGGTAAAAATATAAAACTATTTACAGCGACGCTAATCAACCAATTATTTCTGCATTCATATAATATTCTCTTTTCTTTCTTTTTATTTTCTTTTAAAATAAAACAACGATATATGAATTATCTCATATACCATTGTGTTTAAAATAAATTTGTAAATCAATTAAATAATTATTTTTGAGTTTCGCTTTCATATATTTTTTTGTTTGCTTCTGCTATTTTTACATATTTATCTTTTTGTTCATTTGTCATTTCTTTTCCATGATTACCAATCAATTTGGCAACTTCTGCAACTTTTGATTTAAGTTCAGGTTTTTGTTGGATAATTTCTGCTCTTTTTTCTTTACTAAAAAGCATATAAGCATTCATTGGTCTTTTAACTTTATTAGACATATTTTTACCCCTTAAATTTTATTTTTGTGTAAATTTTGTTACTGTATTATCAAATGATTTTTGATGGCATTTACCACTACAATATATAAATTTATCTCTATATAGAAAATCAAATTTATACTCTTTTTCACATGATGCTAAGTAACATTTAGTTGTAATAATTGCCATTTAATTTTACCCCCTTAAATTTAAATGTACATTATTATTTTATAACTGTGTTGTTTAGTAAAAAAATTATCCTTGTAAAAAACCATAAATTTTTATAATTTTATTATTATATTTATTTTTAACATGAAATCAAAAATCAGAAGGTTTATGATTTATTTGAGAATTAATAATAGCAACTCAAATTCCATCACCAAGTCTTTCATAATTATAATCAGTAATATTTTTAGAAAGATCACTAGGAAATTCTGATTTTTTTATAACTTCAGGTCATAAATCTTTTTCAACAAATATTGGAACACTTATTCTTTTATATTGAAAAATATAATTATTTTTAAATTTTATAATTATGCCATTAATTGCAAATGATAAAATAACTTCTCCTTTATATTTATTTTTACCAATAATCGTTGCATTGTTAGAAGTTATTGGTTCTTTAAATTCAAAATCATCTGGAGTTAAAAATTTAGTAGTGCTAGGATTTTTATCTTTAATAGCTTTTAATAATTCATCTTTATTTGGTATATCTTTTTGCGTTATTATTTTACCTAAATTCTTTATTTTAATCATTGTAGTGAAATCAATTTGAATATAACTAACTTTAATATTATCTTTAGTGCCTTCAAACTTACTTCCTTTAGCAACAATTTTAATATTTAAAGAATTACCTGCAGTAATATCACTATCTGGTATAGCATTTGTAGTTCCTGATTTAAAAACATCATAATCAGTAGTTTTGATACTTGATAAATCAGAAATTTTTGCTAATGCTGTTTGTAATTTTGCTAAGAAATCTAATGCTGTATTTGCATCTAATTGTCCTAAAGCAATTGGACTTGTTATTTTATTTGAAATATCAGTTTTTGTATCCGAAATTGGTGATGGTTTTTCTCCACCACATGCAACAACGTTAGTACTTGTTGTTCCAATTAAAGTAATTGTTCCTAGCATACTTAGTAATTTCTTCATATCTTTTTACCCCCCTTAAATTTAAATGTACATTATTATTTTATATAATTTCTGCAATAAGTTCTTCATATGCTTGTTTTTGACGTCAATAATAAGGATTTGTTCAAATACTATTTAAGTTATTCTCAATTGTTTTAAATGTTTCAGAATAAGAAATTTTAGATTTAGATAAATTATTCAATTTCTTTTCATTTAATAAATTCAATATTTGCTTTAAGTTTTTTCCTTCTTTAATTCCATTTAATAAAATTTTAATGTTTGGGATATTTTTTTGTTTTTCTCTACAAAAATGGTTTAAAGTATTTTGTAAATCCATTAATCCTTTAATACTATTCAATCCTTCATTAATTGGCACAATAATTACATCTGAAAGCATTAAAAAACTTACAGATAATTCATTTATTGTTGGAGGATAGTCAATTAATACATAATCATAATTTTCAAATATTTCTTGATTATTTTGATAAATTATATCAGATAGTAAATATTTTTCTTTTTCAGAATATGTTGCATTTATTGTAGCTGAAATTTTATTTAATTCCTCATTTGCCATTATAATATCAATATTTTTATATTTTGTTCTTTCAATTAAATTAATAATTTTAATAAGTTTTACTGCTGATTTTGAAGCAATTATATCTAAAATACATTTATCATTTTTAACATCATTATTAACTTGCATAGTAATTGTAGCTTGTGGGTCTAAATCAATAAGTAAAACCTTTTTATTTTCTAAAGCAAGTTTATAAGCAATATTTTTACAAAGAGTAGTTTTTCCCACAACACCTTTTTTATTACAAATAGAAATCATTTTCATAACTATTTATTCTCCCTTATTAAATCAATCAGTTAAAATTTCGTTCATTAAAGTTGTATAACTTCATTTTTTATCCTTAGCTTGTTTTCTAAATTTTCTTACTAATTCAACTTTACATGTCATTGGTGGCATAATATCTTGATAATCAATTTTGTTATATTTTTTAGTTTTATTATAACTTGATACATTTTCAATTGTTTTTAAAATATCTTTATCTGAAATATCATTCTCTAAAAATGAATTTCTTATTTTTTTTATTTGTGGCATAATAATATGGGTGAGTAAAGTTAATAGTTATAATTTAATTTTCTTTAAATAAAAGACAACTTTAAATTATTAATTGTTGATTATATTATATACCTTTTTATAAACCTGAGTTGTAAATATAAATGGGACAGTTTTTTAAAATAATTGTATTAAATCTATTGGTCTTTTATAAGAGAGCGATTTTCTGGGTGTAGAATTAATTTGAAATGCTATAAAATTTAAATCTTTTTGTTTATATGAAGATAGATCTGTAGATTTTGGTAAATATCTTCTTAAAATACCATTATTATTTTCATTTAAACCCCTTTGGCAAGGTTTACCAGGAACTGCAAAATAAATTTGGACATTACAAATTTTTTCGATTAATCTTCATTTACTAAATTCTTTACCACGATCAAAAGTAATGGTTTTAACTGTTCCTTTTTGTAACTTTGAAATAAATTTTATTATACTTTTCGTAATATTTTCTGATTTATGATTTTTAGTTGCTAAAGGAATTGTGGTTTTTGATCATATATCAGCCAAAGTAATAATAGAACTTTTATGATCTTTGCCAATGATAGTATCACCTTCTAAATGACCAAATTCTTGTATATTTTTAATATTAGGAATGATTAAATTTCTTTCATGAATAGACTTACAATTATTAATTTTGCCCCTAGTTTCTTTTTGTTTGTGAGATTTATTTTTGCCTTTTCTCAATAAGTTATTTTCATCAAAACCCATTCGATTTGTTTTAAACATGTTATATAAAGTTTTTGTTGAAATACTTTTTATTTTATTTTCCTTTAAAAAGTTAGCAATTATATCAAGATCATACTTTTTAGTAATTAACAAATGATTAATACTATTAATTTCTGTTAAATTTAAAATTATTAATTTTCTGCCTGCATTTTGTTTATTTTTTTGAAATTGATTCAATATTTCTAATGGCAATAAGTTTTTATTTCATAATCTACAAACTCTATGTACAGTTGATTTACTATAATCAACAATTTTTGCTATTTTACGAATCGAAAATCCATAATTTTTATATTCTTTTATTGCTATTATTGATTCAATACTCAGATACTTATACATTGCGCTAATTCCTTTCTTTTCTTAATTATAGACCTAACACAATTTAATTTTTATATAAGTGTCCTTTTTAATTTTACAATTAAAGAAATATAATCAAGTATTTTAGACTATTATTTTAAAATTATCTAAAGTAAAAATTCCTAACTATTTAGGTTTAGATTTATTAAATTTTTAAAATATTAAAGTAAAAGATTTAATTTATTAATTCTTGCTTAATTAATTATAAGCATATTATCAAGAACTTTATCATTAAAAATTTTAGCACCATATCCTTTTAAAGATTTAACTAAATGTGAAACATCACTTTCAGCACAAACTCCTTTATTTCAATTTTCTTTTTGATTTATAATTCCTTCTTTATTATTTTTAAAATATTTATATATTTCTTCATTAATATTATTTTCTTTTAAAAAATCTAATAATTGATAATATTCACCATTAACAAATAAATCATATGCATTTGTTAATTTTTTATTATCTACTTTTCTATTAAAAATAAATCCTTTTTTAAGTGCTTTAAATGCATGATGTCTATCAATTACATAAGGAATATTTTCATTTTTAGCAGAAGTTTTAATTCAAGGCGCACCATAACCAATAAATACTAAACCACTTTTATTATAAATATATTGTAAATCAAGAAATTCATAAATTTTATTAATAAATTCTTGTTTTTTAATTCTTTGACCATTCTTAGTTTTCATATAAGTAATTTTTTTATCTTTTAAAACATTTCTACTTTTAGTAGATTTTTCTAAATCTTTACCTTTATTTGCACTAATTGTACGAATACGATTTTTTTGTTTTTTATTATCAAATAAAGAACTTATAAAACAATCATCCATATTTACAAATAATTTTTCAGTTGGTAAAACTACTTTTTTTCTTTTATTTCTTCAACTCCTATTACTGCATTTTTCATTACATTAGTCATATATGTTTTAGAAAAATTACTATTTTTTAATATATCTTGAACATCAGATTGTCTTTTACCATTACCTGAATTTTTTATTATTGTATGTTCTAAATTAGTTAATGTTCTTTTTCTTTTTTGAATTTTTATATAGTTATCTAAAGGATAATAATATTCATTAGTTTCTAAAATTAAATAACATCTACGATAAAAATTATTTATTTTACCATGTTGAGTATTTGGACTTCTTTTAGCAGTTTTAACATATTTATATTTACTTTTATCATATATATTTTGATATCAAAAATCATCATATGCTTTTAATAAATTTGTGAAATAGTTTAAACCATGGTTTTTAATTTGATTATCAAGTTCATTATAATTAAGTTCATTTTCTAGAAAATTCATAATATTATTTCCTTTCTTAATTTATGATTTTGATTATAGTAATAATTATTATTAAAGTGGTGAAATATGCTTTTATTAAAATGTTATAATTACTATATAAATTATTGAATATAGGTGATAATATGCCAGCAAAAAGAAAAGAATTAGGAAATTATAAAGAAAAGATAAATTAATATTTTAGAGATAATAAAAATGTTCCAACAAGAATGACAAAAACTGGTTTAAATTTAGCATTAGGAATTGATAGAAAATATATATTTGATTGCCGACGCTACCAGACAAAATGACAACAAAATTTTCTAAAAGATTATGATAAAGCATGTCAAAAAATTGCTAATTATTTATTAAGAAATACTATGAAAGACCCAAAATATCAATGAGAATATTTAAGAAAATGTCATCCAGAAGAATTTGATGATTTACAAAATAATTTAGAAGAAAATAACTCAAAAAATAATATAATTATTAACATTTGTGAACCTAGAAAAATAGAAAATAATGATTAGAAACCTATAATAAATATAGGTTTTTTTCTTTATTTTAAAGGGAAAAAATGATATAATTTAATTAAGCGATTATGTTATTTATTAACATAAGTTACAAGGGATTATCAAAAAAAGCGATTATTAAACAAGGGAGTATTTTTATGTCTAATTTTGAAGTTAAAGAAAAAAAAGAAACTTATACTTTTGAAGAATTACAAGAAACTTTAAAACAACAAAGAAATGTTGTATATGCACAAGCAAAAGATGAATTTCTTAAAAAAGAATTAGAACCAAAAATAAATGAATATCAAACAAAAATAAAAGAATATGAAAATAAAATTAATAGTTTTGAAGAGCAACAATTATTTTCTAATATTAAAGATACTAAAAAAGTAAATTTAATTAAAAATTTAATGAGTACTGATAATTATAAATCTTTATCTAAACAAGAAGCATTTAATAAAATAAATGAAGATTATAAAGATTTTTTAATTAGACTTGGTGCAAAACCTTTAATTTTAACAATTTAACGATTATTATTAATATTAAAGGTGATAGTTATTATGTTGAAAAAATATAAAGATGATCAAGAATTTTATAGGGCTTTTCTCCCTTTATGTACTATTTTTAAATTTTATCACATAAATGATGAGAAAAGCCTATCTACGGACTTCTCCCCACATTTTTAAATCAAACATAACATTACAGTTTCAAAACTAGGTATATTGTTGAATTTATATGCCGATTCTTTTGCGTATAAATGAACATGATGTTTTTCAACTTTGATATGTGTTTTAAATGTTCGTCTGATGTGCTTTCATGCCGATTCAATCTGGTTTATGTTTACACCAGTTTTTGAAACATAGCCATCTTGATGGTTAACTGTTTCATGCTTAGTGAAAACTGATTTAAAATGGCGATATCCTTTTTAAGAATCAGTATGTACATCACACTTTGAAGAAATGTGGTTTCTTGCAAATTGCAAAAGATTTTTTTGATTTGCATTTTTCAACACTTTCACAATTAAATTATTGGTTGTTTTTTCATAAATCCCAACAATCAAAGTTTTATTTTTTAAGGATCTTCCTTGTTTTTTAAAACCCATATGTGAAAGATACATTTCATCCATTTGCACTATGCCCTCAACAATGAATTGAGGTTCTTGTTTTGCAATTGCACTTCGGATTTTATGACCCATTCTTCAAGCAGTTTTCAAAGTTACTCCCAATTCTTTTGCAACATCAGTTGATGGAATTCCATGTTTGGTGTTTATTCATCTAAAGATGAGATAAAACCAAGATGTCAAAGGTGTTTGTGACTTGTAAAAAATGGTGTCATGAAGAATACTAAATGTTTGATGACATTTCAAACATCTTATTCTTCTTAAATCAGAAGTATTCAAATTTGTTCAAGAACACCTCATACATTTGTTTTCCTTCAAACTTGCTATATATTTCAAACAATCTTTTTCTGTTTGAAATATATTGTTGAACTCATTCAATTTCATTGTTTCCTCCACAAGTACATGTGGGGAGAAGTCCGTTTTATAGTTTAGTCGGCATAAAGCCACAAACATTTTATAAAATGCTTGAAATTTTAAAAATTGCTGAGTCTAAACAAAAATATTATGGTGGTAGAAAAAATAAAATTGTAATTGAAGAGCGTTTATTAATGACTTTAGAATATTGAAAAGACTATAGTAGTTATATAGTTATTGCAAAAAGATATAATATTAGTCATACTAGTTGCATTCGTAATATTTTTTTGAATTGAAAATATTTTAATAAAAAGCGGAATTTTTAATTTACCTGGAAAAAAAGATTTAACAAAAAATAAAGGTACTAATAATAATTTGTTAGCTATTGATGCTACTGAAACTCCAATTGAAAGAATTAAAAAAAACTAAAATTACTTTTTTCAGGTAAAAAGAAACATCATTCTCTCAAATCCCAAATAATTATTGATATTTCCAATGGAAAAATTATTTCAACTGCTTTTTGTTTTGGAAGCATTCATGATTTTAAATTGCTTCTAAAATCTAAAACTTTTATTCATCCAGAAAAACAAGTTTTTGTTGATTCAGGTTATCAAGGTATACAAAATATTCATAAAAATACATTTTTGCCATTTAAAAAAAGTAAATACAATCAATTAACACCAATTCAAAAAGAATACAATAAAACTTTAAGTAAAATTAGAATTAAAATTGAACACGTATTTGCTAAACTAAAACGTTTTAAAATTTTAAGTTTAAAATATCGCAATAAAATACGAAGATTTGCATTAAGATTTAATTTAATAGCAGGAATATATAATTTTGAATTACCTTAGTTTTGCACCAAGTCTTATTATTAATTTTACCGTTAACTGAAAAAGGAACTCGTCGATGTGAACTAATTAAGGCACTATTAATAATTGTTCCTAATGTAGTAATATCAACATTACCACCACTAATTACACAAACAACATTTTTATCTTTACCGATGATTTTATCTAATTTACCAGAAAGAATAGCAGCAACACTAACAGCGCCACTACCTTCAGTTACAATTTTACATTTTTCTAATAAAAATAACATTGCTTGCGCAATTTCTTCTTCGCTAAAAGTAACAACTTTATCAACATTTTTCTTTTAATTTTCACAAAAAATCTTGATATTACTTTTAATTTTAAATTAAAAGTAATATTTTTATATCAGGGGTGATTTTTTGTGACTAATAATGAATTAATTGATGTTTTAAAAAACAAAAAAGATGAAGAATTTATAACAATTATTAGACATTTTAAAAATAGAATTAAACAAATTGAGAAAAAAGAAAAATTAGATGCAATTGATAAAAAATTTAAAGAAAAAGGAATGCAATGTCCAAATTGTAAATCTTATTGATGTGTAAAAAATGTTTTTAAGAATAATAAGCAAAAATATTTATGCAAAGATTGTAAAAGTAGCTTTGATGCTTTAAGAAATCATTTTTTACATTGAAGTCATTTTTCTCATGAACAATGAGATTGAATAATTTGATTGTCATTGTTAGGTCAATCTGCTTATATTATTTCTCAATTTGCTAAAATTTCAAAAACATCAGCATGATTTAATCGTCAAAAATTTATGAAATCATCACAATTAGCAAAAACACAAAAACCATTCACAAAATTAAAAGGTAGAATTGAAATTGATGAAACTTTTATCAAAGAAATTCATAAAGGAAATTTCAAAAATCCAGATGATCCAAGAAAAAAATGAATTGAAGAAAATGCTAAAGATTTAAACTGTTGTATTGAAATGGCAATTGATGAAAATAAAAATATTTATGCTCAAACAACAAATACTAAAAGATTAACAAAAAAATGAGTACAAGAAAATTTAACATCTAAGCTTATCGAAGAAAAATCAATTATAGTTTGTGATATGCAAATACTATATGATACAGTAGCTAAACAAACAAAATGTATTCTCAAGAAATTTAAATCAAAAGAAAATAAAGAATTAAATTATAAAAATTTAAGTAATATCAGTAAAATACAATCAAGTTTAAAAGAATTTATTACTCATTATCATGGCATTGGATTTACCAATATTCAAAATTACCTCAATTGATGAAAATTTAAATACCAACATTATAAAATATCACCTTATGCAAAATCTGAAGCATTATATTTCAGTTTGTAAAAAAAATAAATCCCAAAATTAAATAAAATCAAATTTTAGGGAGGCTTTTATGTAATCTGTGTATCTTTGTTTTACAAGGTACTAGTTTAGATTAATTCTGTCTTCAAATTTTATCATAAAATGAGCAATTGCTGTATTTCAATTTTGAATAGGCATTGTTCATTTTTTTGTTATATTTTCAATTGCTAAGTAAAATATTTTGAAAACTGCCATATCGTTAGGAAAAACTTTTTTATTTCTAATAACTTTTCGTAATTGACTATTAACAGATTCAATAGCATTTGTAGTATAAATTACTCTTTTAATTTCTGGTGGATAACTAATAAAAACCATTAAATTATCTCAATTTTTATATCAAGATTTAGTAATTTGAGGATATTGTTTATTTCATTTATTTTCAAACGATTCTAAAGATTGCATTGCTTGTTCTTCACTACATGCACTATAAATTGGTTTTAAATCTGTAACTAGAGATTTTCGATGTTTGTATGAAACATATTTTAAACTATTTCTAATTTGATGAACTATGCATAATTGATGTTCGGTTTTAGGATAAACTGATTGTATTGCTTCTGACATGCCTGTTAAATTATCACTACAAGCAATAAGAATATCATTTAAGCCTCGATTTTTCATTTCTGTAAAATTAGATAATCAAAATTTAGAACCTTCATTTTCACTAATTCATAAACCTAAAACATCTTTTTTACCTTCTAAATCAACTCCTAGTGCTATATAAACTGATTTGTTAATAATCCGTTTATCTTGTCGTACTTTAACTACTATACAATCAAAATAAACAATCGGATAAATACTTTCTAATGGCCGATTTTGCCATGCTTTGACATCATCAATAACATCATCAGTAATTTGACTAATAACACTTTCACTAATATCTGCACCATGATATAACTCTTGCAATCGCGTTCTAATATCTGATAATGTCATACCTTTTGCATATAGTGAAAGAACTTGTTGATCAAAACCATCAAATCTTCTTTGTCTTTTTGGCACTATTACAAGAGTAAAATTACTATTACGATCTCGTGGTACATCGATCTCAATTTTACCTTCTTGAGTTATTAATTTTTTTGAAGTTATGCCATTACGAGCATTTTCACTATTACTATGTTGATTTTTTTCATATCCTAAATAATTTTGCATTTCAGAATTCAACATTTTTTCCACTAATCTTTTTGTTAATTCTTTATATAAACCTCCTTCTTTAAAAACTGTTGTTAAATCTTCAGTATTTTCTAGTAATAAATCTACTGCTTGTGATATTGGATCATTATTATTAATGTTTTGTTTTTTAACCATTTGTAACTCACTCTTTCTAGTCATTTAATTATATTTACTAGAATTAATTAAACATAGTTATTTTTGTAAGTTACAGAGATTAATAAACATTACCGAATTCTGAAATGCAAAATTATTTAGGATATGAAAAAAATCAACATAGTAATAGTGAAAATGCTCGTAATGGCATAACTTCAAAAAAATTAATAACTCAAGAAGGTAAAATTGAGATCGATGTACCACGAGATCGTAATAGTAATTTTACTCTTGTAATAGTGCCAAAAAGACAAAGAAGATTTGATGGTTTTGATCAACAAGTTCTTTCACTATATGCAAAAGGTATGACATTATCAGATATTAGAACGCGATTGCGAGAGTTATATCATGGTTCAGATATTAGTGAAAGTGTTATTAGTCAAATTACTGATGATGTTATTGATGATGTCAAAGCATGGCAAAATCGGCCATTAGAAAGTATTTATCCGATTGTTTATTTTGATTGTATAGTAGTTAAAGTACGACAAGATAAACGGATTATTAACAAATCAGTTTATATAGCACTAGGAGTTGATTTAGAAGGTAAAAAAGATGTTTTAGGTTTATGAATTAGTGAAAATGAAGGTTCTAAATTTTGATTATCTAATTTTACAGAAATGAAAAATCGAGGCTTAAATGATATTCTTATTGCTTGTAGTGATAATTTAACAGGCATGTCAGAAGCAATACAATCAGTTTATCCTAAAACCGAACATCAATTATGCATAGTTCATCAAATTAGAAATAGTTTAAAATATGTTTCATACAAACATCGAAAATCTCTAGTTACAGATTTAAAACCAATTTATAGTGCATGTAGTGAAGAACAAGCAATGCAAGCTTTAGAATCTTTTGAAAATAAATGAAATAAACAATATCCTCAAATTACTAAATCTTGATATAAAAATTGAGATAATTTAATGGTTTTTATTAGTTATCCACCAGAAATTAAAAGAGTAATTTATACTACAAATGCTATTGAATCTGTTAATAGTCAATTACGAAAAGTTATTAGAAATAAAAAAGTTTTTCCTAACGATATGGCAGTTTTTAAAATATTTTACTTAGCAATTGAAAATATAACAAAAAAATGAACAATGCCTATTCAAAATTGAAATACAGCAATTGCTCATTTTATGATAAAATTTGAAGACAGAATTAATCTAAACTAGTACCTTGTAAAACAAAGATACACAGATTACATAAAAGCCTCGAATTTATTACTCATTATCATGGCATTTGATTTACCAATATTCAAAATTACCTCAATTTATGAAAATTTAAATACCAACATTATAAAATATCACCTTATGCAAAATCTGAAGCATTATGTTTCGGTTTGTAAAAAAAATAAATCCCAAAATTAAATAAAATCAAATTTTAGGCCAGGTTGATGATTTTTTTTATTTCATCAAGAGTTTTTTTGAAAATTAAAATAATTTTTCCATTGGAAATATCAATAATTATTTGGGATTTGAGAGAATGATGTTTCTTTTTACCTGAAAAAAGTAATTTTAGTTTTTTTTAATTCTTTCAATTGGAGTTTCAGTAGCATCAATAGCTAACAAATTATTATTAGTACCTTTATTTTTTGTTAAATCTTTTTTTCCAGGTAAATTAAAAATTCCGCTTTTTATTAAAATATTTTCAATTCAAAAAATATTACGAATGCAACTAGTATGACTAATATTATATCTTTTTGCAATAACTCTATAACTACTATAGTCTTTTCAATATTCTAAAGTCATTAATAAACACTCTTCAATTACAATTTTATTTTTTCTACCACCATAATATTTTTGTTTAGACTCAGCAATTTTTAAAATTTCAAACATTTTATAAAATGTTTGTGGCTTTATGCCGACTAAACTATAAAATTCTTGATCATCTTTATATTTTTTCAACATAATAACTATCACCTTTAATATTAATAATAATCGTTAAATTGTTAAAATTAAAGGTTTTGCACCAAGTCTATTGTTTAAGCTAGCGCTTTTGCAGCGTTAGTTATGATATTTTGTAATACTTTTTTTCCATAGTTTTGTTCTATTTGTTTGGCTGCGTTGCCGTATGGATGTGAGAAGTATTTTCCTAATGTTTTTGCTGTGTGTCCTATTGCGTTTCCTGTTTGGTGAATGAATGCGCCGGCTCCTTGACCACCAGCGCCAGCATTTCCCGCGGGCGTACTCGCGCCGTCGCCTGCGGCGAGTATGGGATTTATTCCGGCGGCTTTCATGTCGGCCGTGCGTCGCTGTATGGCCGTGTTAGACATACGTTCTTCAAACTCTCTGTTCATTTGATTTTGTACTCGTGCTGAACTGTCACCTGTTCCTGTTATATCTCCGAAAAAGTTTCCTACGTCGTCAAAAAATTGTCCGAATCCCATTTTATTTATCTCCTTTGTTTTTTAAGATATTTTTTATTTTTAGTAGGACTACTAGTATTGCTATTAGTAATCCTACTATTGTTGGTATTGATAGTATTGATAATATTATTATTAATGCCATATTTATCTTCTTTCTAGATTTTGTGTAAACCCGGTATACTATATGTAGGCATTGGTCTTTCAATTTCGTTTTTGAAGAAAAAGTCGCATTGATATTGTGGTTCGGCGTTTTCTCCTGTGGATTTGATTGCTAATGTTCGGTCTATATTGCTTTGGTCTTCTTGAATTCATTCTGAACTTAATTTAGGTAATTATTTATAGACATCTCCATAGTGTCAGATGTCTAGTGGGTCTTTCGCTTTGCTTCTGAATTTTCCACTAACTTTGTTGTGTTTATATCTATATTCTGCTCATGGTTCTTGATATCCAAAAGTTTCTGAATCTTTGTCTGTTCCTTGGGCAAAGATTTCTTTATTTAATATTGATTGTTCTCCAATGTTTGCGAAAATTGGGTCATCGAAGTCTTCTCTGTCTTTTCTACTTCACATTTTTTCTAAACCTTGTTGATATGTATGATTATATCTTATTGTGGCTATTCCAATGATATGACCGTGTTCTGTGAATGGTTTTTTGAATGAACGGTTTTCTAAGCCACTGTGTCCGAATGCTGCTAGATTGGCTTGCGGTGTTGTTGCGTCTGTTGAGTTTGTTTGTGGTACTTGTTGTACTGTTAAAGGTTGATGTATTCCACCTAAGTATTCTGGTCTTTGTTGTCTTGCGTCACTGCTGTTTACTCCAAAGTGTGATTTAAGCATTTCAATGTATCTTGTTCCACCACGTGCGTCTAGTTCTAATAATTGTTGCATTGTTATGGCTTCTCTTAGTTCGTTTATAGTAATTGATGTTGCTTGTCTTAAATCTGCGTATAGGTTGTTTGGTGCAAGTTCTGCTGTACTTATTGTTCCACTTGTTCCGTTTGCTCTTGTTGTTGCAATATTGTTTTTAACGTTAGCTCCTAAATTTATATTTCCGTCTGCTAATGTTGTGTTTGTTGGTTTGAATGTCATTGGTTGTTTATTTTTAATTTCATATGCGTCACCTGTTTGGATAGGTGCAAGTTGTCCTATTGGTATTGTTATTGGTTGTCCTTTTTGTGGTGCTGGTAATGCGCTTGTAAAGTAGTCATGGTATTTACCGGCTTTGGCTGGCATTCCTCCGCATTCTAAGTCTGTTATGTAGTTTTTACCATTTGTTCCTGTTTTAGTTGCATTACCTTTATCTAAGTGTGCTTCTTGTTGTAGATTTTGGTCTCTGTATCATTCGTTATATATTAATGCGTATGCTCTAAATGGTAATGCTGATACTGATAGATTTGATATTCCTGTTGGTATTCCCATATAGTCTGCTATTGTTCCGATTTCTCATCCACCTGTTGGTGCTGTTATTTGTGGTATTGTTGGTTTTGTTTGTACTGCTCACGCTCCTTCTGTATTTTCACCCATGAATTTTTTTCAGTCGTCCATAACTAGATGGTTTGGAATGAAGTAGTATGAGATGTCGATATATGAGTTATCCATTACTGGTTTTATTAAAGTTGTTTGTCTAATAACTGCTTTTGTTGTTAGTTTGAATGTGTCACCAGGTAATACTTCGTCTATAAATATTGGTATTAAATCACTTGCATTCATTGTTGTTTTATGTTCGTGATTTCTGAAAAATTTTGAGTGTTTAGGATGAGAACCTATTGTGTTTTCAAAACTATATACTAATTTATTTTTTCTCATTTTCCGTTTGCTCCTTTTGTGCTTTTTCGTAGATTTGTTTTGTTATTATTTCTTGTTCTTTAATTTTGTTTTTAGTTTCATTTATTTGTTGTTCAAGGTTTTTTATGTGTTCTTCAAAGTCTATTTTGTTTTCAGGTATTGTTGTTGTATCTATGTAATTGTTTTGATTATTTCCTAGTTGTTCTATTTCATCGTTTTGGTATTTTGTTATCATTTCTTTTAAACTTGTTCCTATACCTGTTTCTTGTATTTCGTTATATATATTTCTTTTTCCTATTGCTTTTAGTGTTCATTCTTTTGTGTGTTTGTTTTGTATTCTTTGGTATTCTTCAAATTCTTCTTTACCTGCGTTAGTTTGTGTTCTTTTATTATTATATTGAGTGTGGAATTTCATTATTTTAACTCCTTAATTTTATTTAATTTGTTTTCTAATTTTGATTGTTTTTTATTGATTTTGTTTAGTTTTTTAGTGTTTTTTTCGTCTTTTGATTTTGTGAAATGTTTGTGTAATATTGTGCTTGCAACCGCAGATACGGTGCTTGCGATAGTGATGATGATTTGTAGAATTTCTTTTCATTGCATTTTTATTCTCCTTTTATGAATTTGAATTGTGTGTGACCAATTGTTTCATAGTTGTTACCACAAATTATTAGATATCCTGTTTGTCTATTTTCTAATATATAACTGTAGTGTGTTTTATTTGGTTGGAATTTTGGATATAAATTTAGTGTTAGTAGGTAACAGATTATGTCTTCATTTTTTGTTAGTAGTGATATTGTTTTACATTTGATTGTTATTATTTCTTGTTTTGGATTATTAAATCATTCTATGTTTATATTTATTTTTCGGTAGTCTTGCATTATGCTCTATGACCTCCGCGTTTTAGTGTTGGTCTTGTATTTGCTATTCTTGTTCTTGTTACGGTGTTTTTAAAGTGTCTTCTGTGTTTTCTAGTCATTTTAATGTGTTTGCGTCTCATTGTTTCACCTACTTTCAATGGTAGAAAATAAAAAAGACAAGTGTTGGGAAGCACTTGTCTTTTATTAATCACAATAATTATATATAATGATTAATGCATTATGGTTCGAGTTTTCGACGGCTTCATCCATAATGCGATATTTTATTTTATGATTTTAATCATAGCAGAATTATATTTAGTTTCAAATATTTAGTTTTTGTTTCTCAATGGTTGAGAAATTTTTTTTACGTTTTTATGAAGACGTCTTTGTTTATTTCCCGTGATTTCTGTTAGTAGTGTTTGTTGAGAATTTATTTCATTTTCTATATTTTGTGTAAATATTTCTCTTCTATGTTTTTTTATTTCTTCTAATAGTTCTGGATTGATTTCTTTTAGTTTTCTGTCATAATATTTGGGAGGTTTGAAGTTTCTGTCTTCGGTAGGAATGTAATCGTATTTGTAAATTGTTTCTCAGTTTTCTTCGAAAAATTTTAAACCGATACCTTTTGACATTGTGAGTTTTTCTGGCTCAATGTCATTTTTTTTTGTAATCAATTTTGGTTAATTTTTTTAATAGACTTGGCGCAAAACTAAGGTAATTCAAAATTATATATTCCTGCTATTAAATTAAATCTTAATGCAAATCTTCGTATTTTATTGCGATATTTTAAACTTAAAATTTTAAAACGTTTTAGTTTAGCAAATACGTGTTCAATTTTAATTCTAATTTTACTTAAAGTTTTATTGTATTCTTTTTGAATTGGTGTTAATTGATTGTATTTACTTTTTTTAAATGGCAAAAATGTATTTTTATGAATATTTTGTATACCTTGATAACCTGAATCAACAAAAAATTGTTTTTCTGGATGAATAAAAGTTTTAGATTTTAGAAGCAATTTAAAATCATGAATGCTTCCAAAACGAAAAGCAGTTGAAATAATTTTTCCATTGGAAATATCAATAATTATTTGGGATTTGAGAGAATGATGTTTCTTTTTACCTGAAAAAAGTAATTTTAGTTTTTTTTAATTCTTTCAATTGGAGTTTCAGTAGCATCAATAGCTAACAAATTATTATTAGTACCTTTATTTTTTGTTAAATCTTTTTTTCCAGGTAAATTAAAAATTCCGCTTTTTATTAAAATATTTTCAATTCAAAAAATATTACGAATGCAACTAGTATGACTAATATTATATCTTTTTGCAATAACTCTATAATTACTATAGTCTTTTCAATATTCTAAAGTCATTAATAAACGCTCTTCAATTACAATTTTATTTTTTCTACCACCATAATATTTTTGTTTAGACTCAGCAATTTTTAAAATTTCAAGCATTTTATAAAATGTTTGTGGCTTTATGCCGACTAAACTATAAAATTCTTGATCATCTTTATATTTTTTCAACATAATAACTATCACCTTTAATATTAATAATAATCGTTAAATTGTTAAAATTAAAGGTTTTGCACCAAGTCTATTGATCAATAGCTTTTTTAAAATGAGAAATACCACTTCATATTTTACATTCTGCAATAAAAACATTAGAGTTATCATATCTTAATAATATATCTGTTTTTCCAGAAACATTAAAGGTTTCACCAGTTGCTGTTCCATTAAAATGACTGTTAATAACAAATAATATGTTATTACGAAAGTCTTCTTCTTGATTTTTTTGATAAGAATTTTTTTTTAATTTTCAAAAAAACTCTTGATGAAATAAAAAAAATCATCAACCTGGCCTAAAATTTGATTTTATTTAATTTTGGGATTTATTTTTTTTACAAACTGAAATATAATGCTTCAGATTTTGCATAAGGTGATATTTTATAATGTTGGTATTTAAATTTTCATAAATTGAGGTAATTTTGAATATTGGTAAATCCAATGCCATGATAATGAGTAATAAATTCTTTTAAACTTGATTGTATTTTACTGATATTACTTAAATTTTTATAATTTAATTCTTTATTTTCTTTTGATTTAAATTTCTTGAGAGTACATTTTTTTTGTTTAGCTACTGTATCATATAGTATTTGCATATCACAAACTATAATTGATTTTTCTTCGATAAGCTTAGATGTTGAATTTTCTTGTACTCATTTTTTTGTTAATCTTTTAGTATTTGTTGTTTGAGCATAAATATTTTTATTTTCATCAATTGCCATTTCAATACAACAGTTTAAATCTTTAGCATTTTCTTCAATTCATTTTTTTCTTGGATCATCTGGATTTTTGAAATTTCCTTTATGAATTTCTTTGATAAAAGTTTCATCAATTTCAATTCTACCTTTTAATTTTGTGAATGGTTTTTGTGTTTTTGCTAATTGTGATGATTTCATAAATTTTTGACGATTAAATCATGCTGATGTTTTTGAAATTTTAGCAAATTGAGAAATAGTATAAACAGATTGACCTAACAATGACAATCAAATTATTCAATCTCATTGTTCATGAGATAAATGACTTCAATGTAAAAAATGATTTCTTAAAGCATCAAAGCTACTTTTACAATCTTTGCATAAATATTTTTGCTTATTATTCTTAAAACCATTTTTTACACATCAATAAGATTGACAATTTGGACATTGAATTCCTTTTTCTTTAAATTTTTTATCAATTGCATCTAATTTTTCTTTTTTCTCAATTTGTTTAATTCTATTTTTAAAATGTCTAATAATTTTTATAAATTCTTCATCTTTTTTGTTTTTTAAAACATCAATTAATTCGTTATTAGTCACAAAAAATCACCCCTGATATAAAAATATTACTTTTAATTTTAAATTAAAAGTAATATCAAGATTTTTTGTGAAAATTAAAAGAATTTTTTAGTCTTTCGAACTCTTTTCCACAATCATTTTTTAATTTTCGAAAAAACTCTTGATGAAATAAAAAAAATCATCAACCTGGCCTAAAATTTGATTTTATTTAATTTTGTGATTTATTTTTTTTTACAAACCGAAATATAATGCTTCAGATTTTGCATAAGGTGATATTTTATAATGTTGGTATTTAAATTTTCATAAATTGAGGTAATTTTGAATATTGGTAAATCCAATGCCATGATAATGAGTAATAAATTCTTTTAAACTTGATTGTATTTTACTGATATTACTTAAATTTTTATAATTCTTTAATTGTAAAATTAAAAAGGACACTTATATAAAAATTAAATTGTGTTAGTTCTATAATTAAGAAAAGAAAGGAATTAGCGCAATGTATAAGTATCTGAGTATTGAATCAATAATAGCAATAAAAGAATATAAAAATTATGGATTTTCGATTCGTAAAATAGCAAAAATTGTTGATTATAGTAAATCAACTGTACATAGAGTTTGTAGATTATTAAATAAAAACTTATTGCCATTAGAAATATTGAATCAATTTCAAAAAAATAAACAAAATGCAGGCAGAAAATTAATAATTTTAAATTTAACAGAAATTAATAGTATTAATCATTTGTTAATTACTAAAAAGTATGCTCTTGATATAATTGCTAACTGTTTAAAGGAAAATAAAATAAAAAGTATTTCAACAAAAACTTTATATAACATGTTTAAAACAAATCGAATGGGTTTTGATGAAAATAACTTATTGAGAAAAGGCAAAAATAAATCTCACAAACAAAAAGAAACTAGGGGCAAAATTAATAATTGTAAGTCTATTCATGAAAGAAATTTAATCATTCCTAATATTAAAAATATACAAGAATTTGGTCATTTAGAAGGTGATACTATCATTGGCAAAGATCATAAAAGTTCTATTATTACTTTGGCTGATATATGATCAAAAACCACAATTCCTTTAGTAACTAAAAATCATAAATCAGAAAATATTACGAAAAGTATAATAAAATGTATTTCAAAGTTACAAAAAGGAACAGTTAAAACCATTACTTTTGATCGTGGTAAAGAATTTAGTAAATGAAGATTAATCGAAAAAATTTGTAATGTCCAAATTTATTTTGCAGATCCTGGTAAACCTTGCCAAAGGGGTTTAAATGAAAATAATAATGGTATTTTAAGAAGATATTTACCAAAATCTACAGATCTATCTTCATATAAACAAAAATATTTAAATTTTATAGCATTTCAAATTAATTCTACACCCAGAAAATCGCTCTCTTATAAAAGACCAATAGATTTAATACAATTATTTTAAAAAACTGTCCCATTTATATTTACAACTCAGGATTTAATTCTTTATTTTCTTTTGATTTAAATTTCTTGAGAGTACATTTTGTTTGTTTAGCTACTGTATCATATAGTATTTGCATATCACAAACTATAATTGATTTTTCTTCGATAAGCTTAGATGTTAAATTTTCTTGTACTAATTTTTTTGTTAATTTTTTAGTATTTGTTGTTTGAGCATAAATATTTTTATTTTCATCAATTGCCATTTCAATACAACAGTTTAAATCTTTAGCATTTTCTTCAATTCATTTTTTTCTTGGATCATCTGGATTTTTGAAATTTCCTTTATGAATTTCTTTGATAAAAGTTTCATCAATTTCAATTCTACCTTTTAATTTTGTGAATGGTTTTTGTGTTTTTGCTAATTGTGATGATTTCATAAATTTTTGACGATTAAATCATGCTGATGTTTTTGAAATTTTAGCAAATTGAGAAATAGTATAAGCAGATTGACCTAACAATGACAATTAAATTATTCAATCTCATTGTTCATGAGATAAATGACTTCAATAGACTTGGTGCAAAACTAAGGTAATTCAAAATTATATATTTCTGCTATTAAATTAAATCTTAATGCAAATCTTCGTATTTTATTGCGATATTTTAAACTTAAAATTTTAAAACGTTTTAGTTTAGAAAATACGTGTTCAATTTTAATTATAATTTTACTTAAAGTTTTATTAGACTTGGTGCAAAACCTTTAATTTTAACAATTTAACGATTATTATTAATATTAAAGGTGATAGTTATTATGTTGAAAAAATATAAAGATGATCAAGAATTTTATAGTTTAGTCGGCATAAAGCCACAAACATTTTATAAAATGCTTGAAATTTTAAAAATTGCTGAGTCTAAACAAAAATATTATGGTGGTAGAAAAAATAAAATTGTAATTGAAGAGCGTTTATTAATGACTTTAGAATATTGAAAAGACTATAGTAGTTATAGAGTTATTGCAAAAAGATCTAATATTAGTCATACTAGTTGCATTCGTAATATTTTTTGAATTGAAAATATTTTAATAAAAAGCGGAATTTTTAATTTACCTGGACAAAAAGATTTAACAAAAAATAAAGGTACTAATAATAATTTTTTAGCTATTGATGCTACTGAAACTCCAATTGAAAGAATTAAAAAAAACTAAAATTACTTTTTTCAGGTAAAAAGAAACATCATTCTCTCAAATCCCAAATAATTATTGATATTTCCAATGGAAAAATTATTTCAACTGCTTTTTGTTTTGGAAACATTCATGATTTTAAATTGCTTCTAAAATCTAAAACTTTTATTCATCCAGAAAAACAAGTTTTTGTTGATTCAGGTTATCAAGGTATACAAAATATTCATAAAAATACATTTTTGCCATTTAAAAAAAGTAAATACAATCAATTAACACCAATTCAAAAAGAATACAATAAAACTTTAAGTAAAATTAGAATTAAAATTGAACACGTATTTGCTAAACTAAAACGTTTTAAAATTTTAAGTTTAAAATATCGCAATAAAATAGGAAGATTTGCATTAAGATTTAATTTAATAGCAGGAATATATAGTTTTGAATTACCTTAGTTTTGCACCAAGTCTAATGTAAAAAATGATTTCTTAAAGCATCAAAGCTACTTTTACAATCTTTGCATAAATATTTTTGCTTATTATTCTTAAAACCATTTTTTACACATCAATAAGATTTACAATTTGGACATTGAATTCCTTTTTCTTTAAATTTTTTATCAATTGCATCTAATTTTTCTTTTTTCTCAATTTGTTTAATTCTATTTTTAAAATGTCTAATAATTTTTATAAATTCTTCATCTTTTTTGTTTTTGAAAACATCAATTAATTCATTATTAGTCACAAAAAATCACCCCTGATATAAAAATATTACTTTTAATTTAAAATTAAAAGTAATATCAAGATTTTTTGTGAAAATTAAAAGAATCATTAATAATTTTAAGTATTTCTTCATAAAGACTATTATCTATTATCGGCGTTGATTCATTAATGTTATTTTTAGTTATTACTTTAGGAATTTTTATTCTTTTTCTAGGTTTGGAAATAGGTATTGAAAAAGTCTCGGGCGTATAAAGTTAATGGTTAGATTTAATAAGAACTTAAATGAGAGATAATACTCTCATTTTTAATTGTTGAACAATTATAATTAATTATTTTATTAAACCTATACTTTATTAAAGTAATTAATTATTCCAAATTTAATAAAAATTATAAAAGCTATTGTATAGGAATTTGCAAATAGTAATTTTTGCGATGCTCTTTTAAAACTTGATATTTTTTGGTTCCCTTCCCCTAGAACCCCTACCCTCCAAGGCTTTGCTACTTACAGTAGCATAAGCCTTACGTATAGTAGATAAGTAGTTAGTAGTATATAAGCCTTTTATCACTGTAGGTGATAAGGCTTATACATAGAAAGGATTTGTAATGATTAATGTTAATTTAGATATTAAAAATAAAATTAAAGAAACAACTAAAGGTATGTTATTAGAAATTGGTGAATATGAAACATGATTTCCTATTAAAGATACTATTATTGATGAAAAAAATAAAAAAATAGCATTAAAAATAATTGAAGATTTTTATTATAAATTAGGTAAAAAATCAATAACAAAAGATATTGAAAGTGTTAAAGGTAGTGATATTTTAAAATATATTAAAAATATTCCAAATATTAATACAAATGAAAATGAATTAATATCTTGTGAATTTTATGAACAATATAATGGTTATTATATTTTTAAAAATGATAAAAATCAAGAATGTTTTAAATATAACATTACATGAGAACAAGATATGAAAAGTTTTAAAATCAATAATCCTTATAACGATAATGATTTAGCAATAAATTATATTATTACATCAATGAAAAATATAGAAACTCATAATGAAAAAATATTTTATTTAAATTATTAAAAAGGAATAAATTATGTTACTTAATATTGAAAAAATAGAATTAATAAAAAATTTATGTAATGAAAAATTACTTAAAAATAAAAAATATATTGAAATACAAGAAATATTAAAAATTATAGAAAGGGATTAATAATTATGGAATGTAGAGAATATAGAATTAAAGGTTCATGTGATATTTGTCATAAAAATTCATCATATGGAAATAGAACTTGTAATAAATGTTTTTATAAATTAATAGGTGAAAAAAATGAAATGTAATATACATAATGAAAAATATATATGAATAAGTGAAATAGATAATAGTTATTATTGTAATAAATGTATAGATGAAATGATTGAAGAAGATATGTATTTAACAAGTGATAATTGAGATTACTTAGAAGAACATTATATTAATGAATTACAATTAGAAAATTTTAAAGGAGTGTAATAAATAATGAAAAATAAAAGTTTTCAAGAAATAACAAATAATTTACAACAATTTTTTCAAGATATTGAAAATGGTATATATGGTGAAAGTATTAAAAATGCTTTTAAAAAAGAAAGTAGTGAATAATAATGTCACCTAAAAATATATCTAAAAAAGAATTATTAAATAAAATATTAATAATTAGATTTAGAGAATTAGAATTTCAAAACTTAAAAGATTTTTGTAAAGAAAAAGATATAACTGTATCTGAATTTGTAAGAAATTTAATTAAAAATGCAATTAAAAAAAATAAAAAATAGAAAGAGTGATTATAATGAATAATTTATATAAAAAAATACTTAAATTACAATTAGAAATTGGTAGTACACCTAAAAATGGTTTTAATAAATTTGGAAATTATAAATATTGATTATTAAGTGATATTTTTAATAAATTTAAATTATTATGTAAGGAATTAAATATTGTTATTACACATGAAGATATATTAACAACTGATAGAAAAATAAATTATTTAGATACTAAAGAAGTAGAAATAACTTATTTTAAAAGATATACAATTATAGATTTAGATAATGATAAAGAAGTAAAATATTTTGATATACTTGCTTGTGCTAAAAATACAGATATAGCAAAAGCAAAAGGTAGTGCAGAAACTTATGCTTATAGATATTTTTTAATGAATTTACTTTTATTAAGTGAAGATGAACTTGACCCAGATAATGATAATGTTAATTTAATTACAAATAATAATAAACAACAAAGTTATAGTAATAATATAAAAGTGTCTAATGAAAAATGAGAACCAAGTGAAAAACAATTAGATTATTTTGAAAAATATATGATTACAAATACAGTTTTATTTGATGAATGTATAAGAGAAGATATGGAAAGATTAAATCCAAATAATAATAAAGATTTTTTAATATTAATGGGTGAAAATTATTTAAAAGTATTATTTGATAAATTTAAAGAAATTCGTGAAAGATTTAAAAATTTAAAAAATAATAATAAAAATGAGTATAGAAATTATGAATAATTATTTACTTTCAATTGACCCAAGTATTAAAAATACTGGATTTACATTATGAGAAAATAAAAAACCAATATGAATAAATAGTTATAGTTTTAAAAATTATAATTATGATTGAAAAAAAATACAAAAACAAATAAGTTATTTAATTGATATTAATGAATATGATTTATTAATAGAACGTGGTACTTTTCATTCAAAAAATGGTATTGGTTATGAAACTCAAGAACATTTAAGAGGTTTTATTGCAGGAACATTTAATAAATTATTAACAAAAAATATGCTTATTAGTCCAAGTAAATGAAAAAGTTGATATAAAGAAAATTATAAAAATATCACAATAGATTATAGTAATTGAAAAAAAGAATATTCTTTAATATTAGTTAAAGATTTAATTACTTTTAATAATTGAAATATAACCGTTAATAATCATGATGAAGCAGATAGTTTATTAATTGGTTGATATTATTTAAATAAGGAAAATAAATAATGAAAATAGAATTTGAAATGGATATTTTTACAAAAAATGCAATTATTGAATCATCAGAAAATTTAAAAAAAATAAAACAATTAAATATATCAATTAATTTATGTAATTGTAAAAAGGAAAATAATTAATGCAAAAACAAGAAAAAGTATTACTTAAATGTATTGTTAAAAATTGTAATAGTAAAGTATTAATTACTTTAAAAACTTTAGATTTAGAAGATACTACAATTCAATTTTTTAAAATGTGTAAAAAACATAAATTAGATTTTAATAATAAAATAAAAGAAATTAAAGAATATTATAAAAATAATTAAATTAAATTTTAAAAAAATTATATTTTCACATTTTAAAATTTTTATGTATATAATTAAATTGTTAAAAACTTAATGAAAATATTTTTATTTAAATAGATAAAATAAAAAGAAGAGCCTTTCTAATTCGTTGAAATTAGACTAGTTTTTTCTTTTTTGTTTTTAACACATATTTATTAATGAAAGGAAATATTTATAATGAAATATTTTAATCCAACTTATTGATTTAAATTATGATTATTATCTGCACCACTTTTTAATTCTAAAAGTGAAGGTATATATGCTAAGTCAATTGATAATCAAAATATTAAAGATTGAGCTAGCAAAAATACTAGTAGTTTAGAATCAATAAATCAAGAAATTAGTTATACAAATTCAAGTAATAATTATCAATCATATAGTTTAAATGAAACAAATCAAAATATTGACCCTTTTTATCAATCATATTTAGATTCATTTTCAAATCAAGAATTAGAAACAAGTACACATAAACATAGACATGAAAAAAGTAGAAGAATTAAAAAGCAAGTGACACCACATCCAAGACCAAGTAGAGCAATTTTTCAATTAAGTGAAAGATTAATTATTAGATTAAATAATCCTGAACAATATCGAACAAGTTTTCAAGCTATAATTAATGAATTAGCTCAAAACAATATATTATTAAATATTCCTGCAACTGATAATCAATTATATATTTTAAATCCCGAAACAAATTATGGTTATTTTCGACTTCCAGTCCGAATTATACAAGAACAAAATGGACAAAGCAATCCAATAGAATTAGAATTAGAATTAGTTTTAAGTGCAGATGCTTTATATATTCAAGGTTTTATAATAAATCATCATGATACTGGTTCACATACATCAAATATTGAAACTTATTATTATTTTAATCCTAATTTAGGAACTCCTTCTGGTCGATACAATCCACAATTAACAACGATACCTAATATAAATTCTATAATGTTAAATCATATTGGTAATGCTTATAGACATCTGTTGCCAAGTGAAGATACTAATATTTATTGAACTAATATTTATAATGCTTTTTTAAGATTAACGATTGATATAAATGTTGATACAGAACGTCCTTTAGGAAGTTTAGCGTTATCATTAGGTAGAGTTATTTTAATGACAGCTGAAGCATTAAGATTTAGAGAGTGAGAAAATATCATAAATAGGGAATTAATTATTAATAGAAATTATTTTTCAATTGGATTAAATAGCAACAATAATTATCAATTATTAATAAGATGAGGTCAATATTCTCAAACACACCTAGCATTGTTCCTTAATAGAGTCTATAATGAATATGGTGAAACTGACTTATATATACAAATCAGAAATCAAATTAATCAAAGATTAAACAGAATTAGAAATTTTTCTGAAAGAAATTTTATGACTGAAGTATTAAACCATTTAGAAAATACATCAATAGATACTGTTACAAGACTTTTATTGCAAACTGGAATTAGGATTTTTTTATTGATTTCTCCTCTATTATATAAAATAGATAGAGATTGTACTAGAGGAAAAAGAGATATAACAAATAAATATTGACATGAAAAGTTTTGTGATTTAAAACCAGAAATTGATAAAATTCAAGGAAAAATAACAACAATAAAAGTTTTAGAAAATGATAGTACTGTAAATCCATATGTTAAAAAAGGTTATATATTTTTAGGAACAACTAAAGGTCTTTATACAATTCATCAAAACGGTAATGTTAATAACATAATATCAAATATCAATATAAAAAATATTATCTTTGATGAAAAATTTAACAATGCTTATGTCACTAATCAAGAAGATGAAATTTATCACTTAAATTTATATGATTGAGGTTCAGAAAAAACAAATACTGATAATATTAGTGAAGAACAATTCAAAAATATAGTTGAAAAAATAGATAATGAAAAAAATAATGATGTAATAACCGCTATAAAAGTTTTAGATGAAAATACACAAGGTGGTAATTTAAAAGCAGGAACTATTTATGTTGGAACTGAAAATGGTGTATATTTAATTTATCCTGGAGGTCAAGTACATAAATTTGAAGGTTTAAATTTTCCAATAAAAAGTATTACTTTAGATGGAAATGGTAGTGCTTATGTAATTAATGATAAATGTGAATTTTATCATTTAAATTTAGTTGGTTGAGGTTCTGAAAAAACAGGCATGGAAAGTTGTGATTTAAATAAAGAATTAATATTATATTATAATGAAAAAAAAGAAGCACAATCTGTATACTTGGATTGATGAAATCATGGACCAGGTAATTATATTAAAATTATAAAAACATTTAACTTGAACAAAATTATTCCTATTGAAAACTTTAAAAAATTTGAATTTTTAGGTAAAGATTCTGATTTTTCATCAAGACTAACATGAGGTTCTGAAACAAAATATATAAATAAAGCAAATAAATTGAATGGAAAAAAAATTACTGATTTAATTATAAATGAAAAAATTACTGATTCTAATTCAGTTGATCAAAGTAAATTTAAAATGAGACTTGAAGATTATGGAAAATGAGAATGAGGTTGTTGTTCTGGAATGGAATATGGTCAAATTTTAGGCTTAACATTTTATTGAGAAAATAATAATTATTTTTTACAATTAATATCTAGACAATGGGCATATTCGTGAGGTTCTTCTTGAGGAGGATATTTATTTACTAATATTGGTAATGGTATTAGATTGTATAATGATGATTATGATACATTTGAAACTCAAATTCCAAATCCAAATGATAGAAAAAGAAGAGAAATTTATGAAGAAAAAAATGAAAATAAATGAACTGATGATTATACAAAATCTATTAATCATGAACAAAATTTAGCAATTGATAATAAACCTAATTTCTCTAAAAGTAATATAACAAGTATATAATTAAAATTTAAAAATATAAATAAAAAAAGTTACCTTAATTGGTAACTTTTTAATTAGGTGCCAACCTAATTATATAAAAATTAATATAAGTTTGAGAACTTTTTTATTTCATATACTTACTTATGTAAGTCTTTTTATTATACATTATTTTAAGATTTTGATGGAATGTTATTTGGATTAGACTTTACCAGAAAAATCATTAAGATAATAAAAATTAACATAAGGTGCATATTTAACAATAGTAATATTACCATTTGAAACAATAGTATTATTTAATTTATCTTTTATTTCACTTTTGGTATTATTCATATTTAATCCATATACATTTAAAAATTTACTAAACATTGTTCCGCTAATTTCAATTTTTATATATCCTTCTTTATTATAAAAATCATTAAGAGAGCCGGCATTATCTAATACATCACTTTTATAAAGTTTTAAATCCATTACTGGAATTGACATATTAATAATGATAACATTAAATTTACTAATTTTATCAAATTTTGCTGGAAAATTTTGTGGAAGACCTTGTTCAATGCCACAAGCAGTAGTGACTGTCACTGATATTGTTGTTAATTTAATAATACTTAATAACTTTAAAATACGTTTCATATGAAAATACCCCTTTTATTATAATTAATATAACCTAATTTATCTAATCTATCATAAGAAATTATAACAAAAAAATAATTTTTATCTTGCATTTAACACAATTTTATTAATTATTAAAGAATTGTTATTTCCATTTTTTATATTACCAATTCTATTATCAATTTCATTTGGTGTACAATCTAACTCAAAATAAGAAGTTGAAGTACCAATATTTCATATTAAACTATTTGATGAATTATCAAAATTTATACCACATAAAGGAATATAATCTAATACATTATTATAATTTGTTCCTTGACCATTAAACTGTATTTTAAATTTTGCTTTTTGAAATACATAAGTTCATTGTGATTGTGAATAAGCATAAGCAATATAACCACGGCCACGTGGACTTTCTCAACTATTATGAATAAAATCATTTTTCATTATTCTTGAAAAATGATTATTAAATAATAAATCATTTAATAAAATTGTTTTAGTAGTTGTTACATTATCTGGATTTTGAAATGAAGCATTGTAATTAAAACCTTGTATAGGAAAATTAGTAGTTAAATCAGCATTTATATAATATTCAATAGTTATTGATTTATAATATCTTTTTAAATCATTAAAAGTATTGATTAATAATGTAGGGTCTAATAATGATTTTAAATCAATAGAATAAACTTTTAAATCATTTTCATTTATATCACCAATTTCAGTACTACCATATCAATTAGAATAATTATTTGTAATTTTAGAACTAATTAAATTTACATTTTGATTAATATATTTTGCAGATACTTCTTTTGAACTTAAAATTGTTATATTTTTTGCTATATTTTGTGGACTTGGTGGTAATATTTTTGCAGGATAACTAAATGTAGTTTCTTCACTTTCTTCATATTCATCATGATTTAATTTATATAAAGTAGTTCAATTAAAAGCATTACCAGTTAAATAACCCATATTATTATATCTAAACTGAGCAACTGATATTTCATTATAATCACCTTGATAAGTAAAAGGATTATCACTATAAAATGTATGTCTTTCTTCTCCTTGATGTAATGATTGAGTTACAATTGTATCAATAATATAAGCATAATTTAAACCATCAATAACTCCATTACTTGTTGGATTTCATTGACAATCTTTATCTTCATTTGTAAATGGTGAAGCAATATCTAAAAATTCAGTATCTTCTGCTAAAATATAAGCTTTATTATTTTTCTTTTGTGATAAATCAACTGTACTTATTTGTTCTTTTGTAGTTAATTTTTGACCAGTAGTAGGGTCTCATGGATAAACACTTATTCTATCACTTAATTTCATTGTCATAGCAGTTGTTGAAACATTTGCACCTAATAATTTACCAATAGTAAAATCATTATCATTTGTAAAAGCATTTAAAGGAATTAAGCCACCATTACCAATAATACTTTCTAAATTACTTGTAAAAAATGCACTCATAAAACCATTAAAATATAACATTTTTTTATATTGTTGAACATTTTGCGTAATAACTCAACTACTTCAAATACCTAATGTTAAAGCATTTAATAATTTACCTATTAAAGGAATATCACTTAAAGCAAATGGTAATCATTGATTTGAATCATAAGGCATTTGTATTAAAGGACTAAATACAACTGAATTAAAATTTAATATAGCAGACATATATTTTTGTGATATTTTACTATAATCTACAGTTGGACTTCCTATAATTAAATGAGTATCTGGGTCTTTATATTTAAAATTACTACTCATATCAACATTATAATTACCAGAAATATTATTTATATTTCATTCACTATCTCAAAAGAATTTTGCTTCTCCTACTGATGTACCATTACTTTTAGTTGCTTTATCTTTATCAAAAGAAAGCATACCTTTAAAATCTTTTGTTACAAATAAATTATCTTGAAAATTTAATGAAGTTTTTAATCATTCTGTAAAATTTTTAAAATTAGTAAATCCAGTTGGTTTAGCATCCATAATATTATAAAATGTAGTTTCTGGATGACTACTTGTTGTTATTTTATCATTTATTCCAGCAAGTAAACCACCATTATTTTTAATATCGGTTGTAGATTTTTCATTATTACCAGCAATAAATAATCTTCTTGAAGCAAATACTTTACTTTCAAATATTTCTTCATTATTTTGTTGTATTGGTTCTTGACCTTGAATTATTGGTCTTCCATAATAATAACAACTTGTTAATAATTCTAATCCATAACTTTGTCTATGACTATATCTTACTCCTATATCACGCATTAAAGTACGATTTAATGTTACTTTTCCTTCTTGAATAGTAGGAAAAGCATAACCACTACCTGGGCTTGCATATTGTACAAAATCAAGTGTATTTTGACCACTACTAATTACTCTATCATTTAAACTACTAAAAGTTAATACTTGCATACTAAATGCACCATTATAAGGACTATAATAATTTGTTACATTTGAAATATATAATAATTGTCTATCTTGATTTTTACCACTATTACCACCAATATTTTCATTTTCATCATTAAATATTACAAAAAATTGTAAATAATCATCAATTGTAATATGTTCTTCAAACATTACTAAAGTATATTGTCTTTTAGTTTGTACTGTTTTAAATATTTGATTATTTGGTAAATTACTAAAATCAACTCCACTTGTATCATCAATTAAATAAGCATTTCAATAATCACCAATTTTATATTCTTTTGTATAAAATTCATCTTGACCTGTAATTTTATGAGTTACTGGGTCAATTTTACCTTTATTTTTTTGATATATTTTTGTACTATTTTTTCAAATACAAACAACTGGAGTATTACCAGTTAATATTAATTCATATTGACCAAAATCACTTATTTTACTATTAATTGGTTTATAACCAGTTTCAGTTAAAGGTATTGCACCATTATTTATAATAAATGGAAATATTTTTCAATGTGATTGTTTTTTAATCATTATTTGTTGGATTTTTAATCTCATGTGTGCGTGTTTCATTAATTGAATTTGTTGATGTTTGCTCATTATCATTACCTCCTAAATCTTTATTTAATTTTTGATTTTCATTAATAATATTTTCTAATTTATTTTCAGCCATAAGTTGGTCAATATTATCATATTCACCAATTGCTTCAATTATTGTCATTGTGCCATTATTTAATCTTGAATTAATAATTTGGTCTTGTATTATTTGGTCAGTCATAGCAATTGGTATAAATTTAAAACTATAAGGTCTTTCTCCATTTCCATTTCATAAATTTTCACTAATAAGTAATAAATCAAATATACGATAAAAATAAGCACTATAAAATGCTATTTTTATTTCTGTTGTTTCCATATCATATTTATTATTAAACATACTTTGTGTTTTATTAGTATAAACATCATTACCATGTTCATCATAATCATAACCAGCACCATTAAATATTACTTTAGCAGTACCATTATAATCTAATCAATATTCATTAAATTTTGGATTACCTTGAATAATTTGCATACCACCATTACCATTTTTATCATATCCAGCACTACCAACATTAACAAACATATCTTTTTTAGGATTTTCAATAATATTACCATTTTCTTGCATTTCTTTAACTGTTTCATTATCTAAAGCAGCAAATAAAGTAGTAACATTTAATTCTCTTTCTAATCTTTTTTGTCTAATTACACGATTTAAATCTCAAATTAAATCTCATACTGGTGTACAATCTGGATAAGCATTTAAAGTAGTTGCATTACCATATAAATTTATAATTGGTAAATTAGTTATTTCAAAAATAGGTATATAATTAAATGGATTTTTAATTTCATAAATTTTTAAAGGAGTAATATTTGGTTTTAATTTAGTACGTGTAGAACCTAAAATAATATCTTTATTATTATCTTTATAAGTTTCATATTTAACTTTTCCATTTTGTATTGTTACTCATGTTAAAGTTGCACTATCTGCTTGTTCATTAATAAAATAAAATTCTGCTGATTGCTCTTGTTCATTATATTTAGCAACTCTACCACAAAAACTATTAGGTAATATTTTAAGTGATTTACTATTATCTTCATTAATTATAATCATAATAAATACTTTACCCATTAAACTATTTTGTAAACCAAATTTATAAAATTTTTCTAATCATTTATCTTTTAAATTCATTTCATTTAAATAATCTAATATTTCTTTTTTACTTGAATTAAATAAAAATCCTTTACCTAATCATAATTTAGTTGATTTTTGAGCAATAATCATAGGTATATCAATATATCAATTTGATTTATCACAACTTAAATATTCCATTGTATTTATCATAATTCATCACCATTAAATTTATTTTTATTAATTAATAATTTATTATTAATACCATTAATTAATCATTTCATTTCATGCATTAAAGCATACATATCACTATCTCAAGTATCATCATGTAAATCTAACATTTTAGGAGTATTATTATTACTATCTAATTTCTTTTTATCTAATCATTGCATTAAACTATATTGTCTTTTACTTTCAATACATCTTTCTCAATTAAAACTAATAATATTTTTAAGCATACAAATTGTTGTAAAATCAATTCTATCATTTAAATATAAAATTGATTTATCTACTGCTATAAATTTTAATCATGTTATATTACGTTTTTTAACTCAACTTTTTAAAACATCAATAAATACTAATCCACCATTACCATAATCAACATAACAAATAAAACCAAATAACATTGCTATATAACGTTTACTTTCATTAATATAATAATTAATAATATCATTTGCTAAAGTATCAGTATCCTTATATTGCATAGTAACATTACTATGATAAAATTCACTTTCTTTATGCGCTCTTCTACATTTATCATTTTCACCAATAAATCATAATGAAGCAGCAGTTGGATGACCACTACTACTTGTTGCCATACCAATATCTAAACCACCACTTAATCTTTGTACTTGAAAATCTAATTTAGTACCTACTTTATCAAGATATCTAGCAAATATAGCACCAGTAAGAATACTAGGAACACCATAATATCAACTTTGTGCTTTAATAGGGTCTAATACTTTTAATTCTTCTAAATCATTAATCATATCTAATGTCAAATTATGAGCATTTACTTTTCAATTTGAATAATGAAATAATTTAAAAATATTATTATCAAATACTGATTTAATTTGTTCATTATTAGATTTCATAATATCTAAATTAAAAGGTACAATTTTATTCATATATTCAATAAAATATTGATAAATATTATCTGGATTACAACTTTTTATTTTAATTCTTTTTTTAGCATTACCTAATGCAAATGTAATCGCTTGAAATTCTTGTTGACTAAATTCATTTGCTTCTTCACATCATTCAATTGCTAAATCAAAACCTTTTATTTCACTACGAGAAAGCCCTTTAAGTGGTATTCTATCATTTGAATTACTATATACACCCATAACTCTAATAAATGATTTACTACCTTTAAAACGAAAATCTGCTTGTTTATTTGGATATTTTAAAGTAAAATCTTTATAATCATTAAAATGAATTGTTATTAAAGCATTATATATTTCTTTAACTAAATCATTAATATCTTTATTTAATTTTCTAAAACAATATATAGCAATTGATTTATTCATTTTAATTGAAATAGCAATTAATATTGCTAATTCTTCTGCAATACTATATGTTTTACTTGAATATCTACTACCACTTAAATTATATTCACTATGAGTAAAATCACTTTTATTTAATAATCAATAACTAATTTCATGTAAATAAGTAAATTCTTTATTCATAATATTATTCCTGTAATTCTTCTAATTTTCATGGATTACCTTTTAAATTACCTTTTCCACTATAAATAGTAATCAATTTTGCATGTTGAACTGACAAAATTAATATATTAACACTATCATTATAAGTTTGTATTTGTACACCAGCAATTTTTTTATCAGTTATAATAAATTCTTGAATCGTATAAACTGGATTATATATACTTCAAGAATAATAAACTCTATAATGTTTATTCCCTTGAAAATCATAAGTAATTTGTCAATTATCTCATTTATTTTTCTCTCTTGTTCCTACTTCTTTTCAATTTGAACCACTTGGCGGAATTGGAGTTGGTTGTGGTTGTTTTTTATTTAATTCATTAATAGCACCAACAACTGTTTTATTAGTAGTTTCTAATGTAGGAACATCAGAAGCAATAACATATGTTTGAAAGGCAATTGGAAATTGTGATTTTACATCTTCTAATTTTTTATCTAAAGTTCGCAAATTAATAGCATCTTGTGGTTGTGTAGGGTCTGCTATATAAACAATTCTAGTATTATTTGAAGTAATAATTCTTTTTTCTTTAGGTTGAATAATATTAGGTGAATTAGGGTCTATCATTCATAATGATTCACAACTACCACCAGTAGCACTAATAGTATTAGTTTTTTCATCAATCTTAATATTTTCACCAGCAGTTAATTTATCTTGTTTTAATAACAATTTATTATCAGTTTCTTCTTTTTTATAATAATCAGTTAAATTAGGTATTTTATCATCAACATATTGTTTTGTAGTTGCATCGCTTGGTGATGTAGGAGTTCCAAGACTAGTAATTTGCTTATTAGACATACTTAAATAGCCACCACCATCATATTTACCGCTTGCACCAACACTACTTTTTCAAATAAAAACTGTTTCACTTTTATTTTGTTTTTTATCTATTTCATTTTGTATTTTATTACTAATATCAGCATTTACAGTATGATTAGATTCATAATATTTAATATCTATAGTTTCTTTAGGACTTTTAAATTTTGGTATAGTAGTACTTGTATTAATACCACTAGTATCAATATTAACTATTGGTCTTAACATATTTTCTGGATGTGATATAGTAATTTTAGTTCTAGAATCTAATGATTTTATATTATTATAAGGTATGTATGCATTTAATGGACTATCTTCACCACAATTTGAAATAAATTTATTAAATCAATTATTTTTTTGTGGTTCCATACCTTTTAAATTAAAACCTTTAATATTTGGATATTCTTTAATTTTTCTTAAACAATTAAATACTTCTGGTGGTATAAAATAAGGGTCATCTGGATTAGTTTCACTATAAGTTAATCCACCTTGACTAATTGAACCTTGACCACGTAAATAATCTACATCTTTAGTTAATAAAAATCTAACATAATGAGTAGTTGCTGTTTGAATATTATCTGTAAAATCAGTTGGTGTTATTTCTGGTCATTTTTTTGAAATAGTAAAACCACTTAAATAATCAATATTACTACTTGCTACAGATATTGCAAATCAAATTTCATTATCTGGAGTAGTAACTTTATCAAATAATAAATCATTAAAATATTTAGAATTTTTAAATTCTTCAACTGTTATAAATAAAATTGGGTCTTTAATAGCCATAATAATTTACTCCTTAATGTAAAATAAAGGGTATTTAAACCCTTTAAATTCCAACTTTAGTTGCTTTTTTCTTATCTTTTTCTGATAATTCTTTACGTTTTGCTCTTTGACTTATAATAGTATTTTTAAATACTTCATCTTTTTCATTATCATTATTAAAACTATCAAGTAATTTTGCAACTGATGTAGTTTCTAATTGTAATTGAGAATTTATTTGTTTAATATTTTCAATAATAAATTGAATTTCTTTATCTCTTTTTAATTCTTTTGATATTTTATTTTGTTTTGATTTTTTAATAAATTTATATAAGAAAAGTCAAACAATAGTAACTATAACTCCACTAGTTATTGCTCCACTTAATACTGCTACTATTAATTCTTTTGATAAATTCATTTTTTATTCCTCCAATTGTATTTTATTTGAATGTTGTTTACATAATTGACATTCTTTTTTATGTTTTCTAATATGTTTATATTCATATATTAAATAAGGACTTGTAATAATAATTGGAATAGTTATTAAAGTATATTTAATTAATTTTCCATAATTACCTAATTTAGTAATAATATTTAAACCAATATGACCAAACATAGGAAATAAAGTTAATATTAAATGGTCAGGTCAAGTAAAATTATATTCATTAGTATAATTACCTATTCCTATTGATATTGGTATTTTAGGTATTAATCAAGGGGTTATTGTAAAAAATAATGTTATTAACATACCAATAATATGACTAGTTATTTTTAAAATATTTGATATTAAAATTTTTATTTTATCAATATGAGTACTATTTTTATTAAATCAAATCTTATTTAATCTTTTATATTCTTTATTATCTTTACTTAATGGATTAATAGTATTTCATATACCAATTGGTTTAATTGGTTTATCTAATTCAATAATAATTACCACCTACTTTCATGTTTTATAAAAATTAGAATTTCTTTTAATTTTTATATATTTATTTGTATGTAAAGAATTTTTTAATAATTGTTTTCTTTCATATCTTCATTGATTACTTCCAATTTCATTTTTAGATAAAGTTTTATATTCTTTTAATTTAAAAAATCCTTTTTCTAATCTATTAATAAAATTCATAGTTTTTTGTACATTAATATTATTTGGATAAATTACTTTAGTATCTTGTGAACCATAATATTTACCTTTTTTTGCTAATTGACTTTTAACATATTTTCTTAATTCACTTGGTAATCATTTTCTATTTCAAAATTTTCAAAATATAGTTCCAGCACCAGTACCATTTTTACCTTTTGCTTGTGTCATTAATATTCATATTTCTTGTGGAAATGCTGGATAAGTATATGGACCATATCATATTTGTCTTTTATCATTATCACTTTGAAATAATGTTGTTAAAGTTCCAATTTTTAAATTTTTATTATCAACAATAAATTTTCCTTTTTTAAATCATGAACTTGATAATACTTCCCATGCATTATCTGGTATTTCTTCTTCATTTTCTTTAAATAAATTATCAAATTTATTTACATAATTTTTAACTGTTCTAATTTCTGTTGGCATAATAGATTTTTTAAAACTATTTACTGGATTTTTAAATTTACTAATTTCATTTTGTAATATAGTTAATTCACTTGGTTTTAATATACTTATTAATTTTTTAAGTATATTTGGATTTAAAAATGAATAAGGTTGATGTATTTCATTTTCATTAACATTTTCACTATCAAATACTGCTTTTAATGATTGATTTTTATAATAAGTTTTTAAAGCATTTATTAATGCTAATTTAATATCATTACTTGCTAATGCATAATATATTCATTCAATAATTAAAGGGAACATTATAAACTCATATGGTTATAATCTCAATTTAATGAAGCATTATCTAATATTACTTAACTCATATTATCACTACCATATTGACTAGTTGTTTCACTATTAATAGTAAATCTATTATCATTAATTAATCTTGTAGTTTCGTTAGTAAATGTTGTTTCTTGCATTTCTTGATTATTATGTGTAGTTTCCATAGGTAATAAATTATGAATAATTTCACTTGCACCAGCAATAATAGTAGATACTGCATAAGCATTATTAAAATCATTATTTATACCCATAGCAACACCACTACTTATCAAACAACCACCAGTACCCATATTTGCTATTTTACGTATAGTTTCAAATCTATTAGGAATTAATTCTGTAATTCCATTAATAAGATTTGAAATACCATAAGCATTTAAACTAATATATGTATCTCAATCCATTAATTTATTATTTTTTAATAATAAATCTGGAAATGGATTAGGATTTGGATTAATTGAATTATTAATAAATTTAGCATAATTTGCTAATCCAATTGTTCCTAAACCTAATAAGATTTTTTTAGAACTATTAATTAATTTAGTTTTAGTATTTGGTCTTTGATTTAAATTTCAAATATCTAAACCTAATTTTTTACCAAATAATAAACTATTAATTGAACCCAATATTGGATTTGAAATTACTTGACCATAATAAGCACTTGTACCAATCATTGCTGATAAAGGACTTATTGAAGAACGAATTATCTTTAATAAAGTATAATTACTTGATTGTATAGTGATGTCATTTGGCATTTTCATTTACTCCTTTTAATAAATTAGTTTGTTTTTCTATTTTAATAATTACTTTACCTTCACAATGAATATTATCTCCAACACATATAGCATAATTATCATGTACATCACTTACTATAAAATAATCATTTCTTAATTTAGGATATTCATCTAATAAAATTGCTCTAATATCATTACTTGTAGTTAAATCTTCTGGTTTAGCAGAATAAATAGTAATATGTGCTTTTTCATCAAAATATTTATATATAAATTCCATAATTATTTTTTAGTAAATTCTAATTTTACTGTTCCATAATAATCTTTATTATTACCAGAAATAGTAGCACTTGTTGATGTAATATTACTAAATGTTACTTTACCTTTTTCATAACCATTATTACCAATATTTACTATTACAGTTTCTAATTCATCATTAGTAGGAGTAGTTCCTGCCATAGTAATTTTTCCTAAATTTTTATAATAAATTACATCTTGTAAATCTAAAATATTCATATTATCATAATCAGTTGATTGATAAGTTGCATTAATATTAGTTGCATCAACTTTATAATTTTTTGTTCTTGCTTCTTTAATTTCATCTATTGTTGGCATTTTTTCTTGAATTATATACATTAAATTAGGTCTTATTGCTGCTGGTAATGAATATAATGCTTTACCAATAATACGAATATTATCTGTAGCATTATCTAATTTATTTCTTACTTTAGTAAATGAAATAGGCATACCTCACATATATCTGTTATAAACTACTCCAAATAACTCTAATAATTTATAATCTTTTTCTAAATGCATACCAGAAACAGTATCATGTATAAAATCTTGTTCTAAATAAAAACTTTCATAAAATTCCATACCCATAATTTGATTTGTATATCTTTTACCAGTTGCTAAAGTATTTGCAGCAATTTGTCCATAATTTAATAATGTAAATGCTTTTGCTAAATTAAAACTACTATCAATACCACAAGCACCAGTTAAATCTGCTTTATTAATACCAACTGTAATATCATCTACTTTTTTAATTAATTTATTATTTTTTTCTCCAATTGTATAATATGCATTTAATGCTTGTTCTTTAGTCATATTATTTAAATTTAAAGGTAATACTAATGATTTAGCAATTGCATAATCTTTTGTACCTTGTAAAAATATTAATTCAAAATTTTCTCTTAAATTTCTCATAAATGAACTTGTTCAATTTGAAACAATTTGTGTTGCTACATTTGCTGGTGAAGTCATAAATCTTTCAATATCAAATTCTGGAATATTAAAATCAATTGTTAATTCTTTATCAATAATTAATGTTGTTGTTTTAACTGTTCCTTTTTGTCTTTTAGTACCAGTAAATTCATCTCATGTTGAACCTCATAATACACGAACAGTTGCTCTATATATTGCCATTGCTACACCACTAATATTTGCTATTTGGTCAGCAGTAACAGTATTTCTCATAAATAAAGTACTTAATTCAGCAGTTAATTCACCACGAACTTGTGCTTCAAGTACACTTAAAACAGCATTTTCAGTAGGTGAATTACCACCAATAATAAATGCTTTAGGTATTTGTGGAATTGCCATATTTTCCTCTTTCTATTTAATAGATTGAAGTGCATTTCCTCTTGCTAAATTTACAAGTTTTTCTAATTCATTAACATCAGTAATACCTGTAGTTTTTGCTTTTTCATTTAATTTTCTTTCTAATTCTTCTGGATTAATACTATTTGTATGTAAATCTAAAAGAGTTTTAGGATTAAAATCATTTAAATTAGGTTTATTTTCTTGTTTAATAGGTTCTGATGTTTTATCAATTAAAAATTCTTTATAATCTTCATTTATTTTATTAAATGCTTCTTGTTTAGATAAAGATTTATAATTATCAGTACTCATTAAATTTTTAATTAAATTTACTTTTTTAGTATCTTTAATATTAGAAAATAATTGTTGCTCTTCAAAACTATTAATTTTATTTTCATATTCTTTTATTTTTGTTTCATATTCAGTTAATTTAGTTAATTTAGGTTCAATATCTTTTTTACTTTCAGCATATACTACATTTCTATGTTGTTTTAGTAAATTTTTAACATCATCTAAACTATAATTCTCTTTTTCATCAAAAGTAAAATCACTCATACTTTTAATCTCCCTTGTTAATAAAATTTTAATAATTCACTTGGTTAATAGGTCACTTTTATATATGTTAATTTAACATATTCACTTTATTCAATTATATCATTTTTATCTTTTAAAATAAAGCAAAAAAACCTATATTTATTATAGGTTTCTAATCATTATTTTCTATTTTTCTTGGTTCAGAAATATTAATAATTATATTACTTTGTGTGTTATGTTCTTCTAAATTATTTTGTAAATCATCAAATTCTTCTGGATGACATTTTCTTAAATATTCTCATTGATATTTTGGGTCTTTCATAGTATTTCGTAATAAATAATTAGCAATTTTTTGACATGCTTTATCATAATCTTTCAAGAAATTTTGTTGTCATTTTGTCTGGTAGCGTCGGCAATCAAATATATATTTTCTATCAATTCCTAATGCTAAATTTAAACCAGTTTTTGTCATTCTAGTTGGAACATTTTTATTATCTCTAAAATATTCATTTATCTTTTCTTTATAATTACCTAATTCTTTTCTTTTTGCTGGCATATTATCACCTATATTCAATATTTATATACTAATTATAACATTTTCATAAAATCATATTTCACCACTTTAATAATAATTATTACTATAATCATTTCATAAATTAAGAAAGGAAATAATATTATGAATTTTCTTAGTAATGAACTTAATTATGATGAACTTGATAATCAAATTAAAAATAATGGTTTAAATTATTTCACAAATCTATTAAAATCATATGATGATTTTTGACATCAAAATATATATGATAAAACTAAATATAAATATGTTAAAACTGCTCCAAGAAGTCCAAATACTCAATATGGTAAAATTAATGACTTTTATCGTAGATGTTATTTAATATTAGAAACTAATGAATATTATTATCCTTTAGATGATTATATAAAAATTAAAAAAAGAAAAAGGACATTAACTAATTTAGAACATACAATAATAAAAAATTCAGGTAATGGTAAAAGACAATCTGATGTACAAGATATAATAAAAAATAGTAATTTTTCAAAAACATATATGACTAATGTAATGAAAAATGCAATAATAGGAGTTGAAGAAATAAAAGAGAAAAAAATAGTATTACCAACTGAAAAATTATTTATAAATATGGATGATTGTTTTATATCTTCATTATTTAATAATAAAAAGCAAAAAAATCGTATTCGAATAATTAGTGCAAATAAAGGTAAAGATTTAGAAAAGTCTACTAAAAGTAGAAATGTTTTAAAAGATAAAAAAATTACTTATATGAAAACTAAAAATGGTCAAAGAATTAAAAGACAAGAATTAATTGATAAAATTTATGAATTTCTTGATTTACAATATATTTATACTAAAAGTAGTTTAGTATTTATTGGTGATGGTGCGCCTTGAATTAAAACTACTGCTAAAAATGAGAATATTCCTTATGTAATTGATAGACATCATGCATTTAAAGCACTTAAAAAAGGATTTATTTTTAATAGAAAAGTAGATAATAAAAAATTAACAAATGCATATGATTTATTTGTTAATGGTGAATATTATCAATTATTAGATTTTTTAAAAGAAAATAAAGTTGATGAACAAATATATAAATATTTTAAAAATAATAAAGAAGGAGTTATAAATCAAAAAGAAAATTGAAATCAAGGTGTTTGTGCTGAAAGTGATGTTTCACATCTTGTTAAATCTTTAAAAGGATATGGTGCTAAAATTTATAATGATAAAGTACTTGATAATATGCTTATAATTAATTCAGCAAGAATTAATAAATTAAATCTTTTACTTTAAATTGTTAAAATTTAATAAATCTTAAACCTAAATAGTTAGGAATTTTAGTTTTAAAATAATTAAAATGTATACACTAAAAAACTTGTAAAATAATATAAAATAGTATATAATGTAAATACAATTAAATAATTTAATATTGTCTTTTATTTAAAGAAAATTAAATTATAACTATTAACTTTACTCACCCAAAAGTCTCTGACATATTTTTATTTTGTTTTAGGGGTATTTTAAGTCCAGTAAAAGCTTTTTGTCTTTTTAACAAAATGTCTTTTCTATTCTTAAAAACATTATCAATATATGGCTTTAAGATAGCATTAAATGATTTAATATCTCTGTTAATACTTCCTGTATTATCTTTGATTATTTTCTCCATTTGATTATATTCATGATTAACACTTTCTATGTTATCATCTTGATATGAAATAATTTCAAATGATAAACAATTAGAATTCAATCTTACATTTTTATTAGAAAAAAGACCCGAAGCCATAGTAGACTTGGTGCAAAACCTTTAATTTTAACAATTTAACGATTATTATTAATATTAAAGGTGATAGTTATTATGTTGAAAAAATATAAAGATGATCAAGAATTTTATAGTTTAGTCGGCATAAAGCCACAAACATTTTATAAAATGCTTGAAATTTTAAAAATTGCTGAGTCTAAACAAAAATATTATGGTGGTAGAAAAAATAAAATTGTAATTGAAGAGCGTTTATTAATGACTTTAGAATATTGAAAAGACTATAGTAGTTATAGAGTTATTGCAAAAAGATATAATATTAGTCATACTGGTTGCATTCGTAATATTTTTTGAATTGAAAATATTTTAATAAAAAGCGGAATTTTTAATTTACCTGGAAAAAAAGATTTAACAAAAAATAAAGGTACTAATAATAATTTGTTAGCTATTGATGCTACTGAAACTCCAATTGAAAGAATTAAAAAAAACTAAAATTACTTTTTTCAGGTAAAAAGAAACATCATTCTCTCAAATCCCAAATAATTATTGATATTTCCAATGAAAAAATGATTTCAACTGCTTTTTGTTTTGGAAGCATTCATGATTTTAAATTGCTTCTAAAATCTAAAACTTTTATTCATCCAGAAAAACAAGTTTTTGTTGATTCAGGTTATCAAGGTATACAAAATATTCATAAAAATACATTTTTGCCATTTAAAAAAAGTAAATACAATCAATTAACACCAATTCAAAAAGAATACAATAAAACTTTAAGTAAAATTAGAATTAAAATTGAACACGTATTTGCTAAACTAAAACGTTTTAAAATTTTAAGTTTAAAATATCGCAATAAAATACGAAGATTTGCATTAAGATTTAATTTAATAGCAGGAATATATAATTTTGAATTACCTTAGTTTTGCACCAAGTCTAATATAAAAATTATGGATTTTCGATTCGTAAAATAGCAAAAATTGTTGATTATAGTAAATCAACTGTACATAGAGTTTGTAGATTATTAAATAAAAACTTATTGCCATTAGAAATATTGAATCAATTTCAAAAAAATAAACAAAATGCAGGCAGAAAATTAATAATGGAAATTATCCCCACATGTACTGGTGTGGAGGAAAAAATGAATTGAAATGAATTCAATAGCATATTTCAAACTGAAAACGATTGTTTGAAATATATAGCGAAGTTGAAAATAATGAAATGCATCAGGTGTGCTTCTTCTAGTTTGAATACTTCTGATTTGAGAAGAATACGATGTTTGAACTGTAACCAAACATTTAGTATTCTTTATGGAACCATTTTTTATAAGTCACAGACCCAAATGACATCTTGGTTTTATCTCATCTTTAGATGAATAAACACAAAGCATGGCATACCAGCAACCGATGTTGCAAGGGAATTGGGTGTGACCTATAAAACAGCTTGAAGAATGTGTCATGAAATCAGGACTAGAATTGGAAATCAAGATGCAGGTTTCATTGTTGATGGCACAGCACAGATGGATGAAATGTATCTTTCACATTTAGGTTTTAAAAAACAAGGAAGATCCTTGTTGAATAAAACTTTGATTGTTGGAGTTTATGAGAAAACCAGCAACAAACTAATTGTGAAGGTGCTGAAAAATGCAGATGAAAAAAACCTTTTAAGATTTGCATTGAAACACATTTTTACTGAGTGCTGTCTATTTACGGATTCTTGGAAGGGATATGTAAGTTTCAAAAACTTCTATCCCAAACATGAAATCGTAAATCATGAAGTTGGGTATGTGTCACCAACAGGTGTAAACACAAACCAGATTGAATCAGCATGAAAGCACATCCGACGAACTTTCCGAACACACATAAGAGTTTCAAAGCACAATATTCATTTATATGCAAAAGAATCAGCATATAAATTCAATAACATACCTAGTTTTGAAACTGTAATTTTGTGTTTGATTTAAATACATGCGGGGATAATTTCCTAGGTAGGCTTTTATCTCCATTTATGTGATAAAATTTAAAAATAGTACATAAAGGGATAAAAGCCAAATTAAATTTAAATCTATAATAAAATATATTATTTTATTATAGATTTACTTTATTTCTAAATAATTTAGTTGTAAAATTAAATAAGAACTAATACTTGATTTTTTAAATCTCTTTTCATTTATTTAAATTGAAAAAGGATTTATTTTATTTAAAGGTGGTAATCAAGTGGCAAACAAATCATATTATGTTAATGATAACAATCAATTAAAAAATTATAAATTAGAAAAATATAAAATTGATAATGATTTAAAAATTTTATATAAAGTAACAACAACTTATAATGATACTGAACCTAAAATTTTAAAAGCATTACCAATTGAAGAGTTGGATAATAATACTATTGATTCTTTTTTTATGTTGATCAAACAAAATCAATGTGATAATTTTGCTGTATATTATGAAAATAATTATGATATTAAAAAAATTAATGATTTGATTACTAACCAAGAACTAAATTTTACATTTGAACAATTAGATTTTTTAAAGCAATTTTTTATTAGTATTAAAAATGTTGCTATTACTATATTTGATATGCGTATTAAGCCAATTATAAATAATACTGTTGATAGTAATAGTGGTAATAATGGTATTAGTAATACTTTTCAATCTAAACCACGAATTTTAAATTAATATTTTTTTCAAAATAATTTTAGAAAAAAATATCAAAATAAAAACTAAATATTACTTAATTATAATTAGGTTTTACTGATTAAATATTCCCATATTATCATTTTTATCTCATGATCCAATTCTATTTGTAATAATTTTTATACCTTGGCCTTGTGATAAAGTTTTAAAAAATTGATTAATTTCTTCAAAATGTTCAATTATTATTGAAATTGCTGTAGTATAATCTGATTCTAAAATACCACCAGCAAACCCAGTCTCATCTTTTTTAGTAAAATCGATAATAATGTTATAAAATAATTGGCTTTTATCCCTTTATGTACTATTTTTAAATTTTATCACATAAATGGAGATAAAAGCCTACCTAGGAAATTATCCCCGCATGTATTTAAATCAAACACAAAATTACAGTTTCAAAACTAGGTATGTTATTGAATTTATATGCTGATTCTTTTGCATATAAATGAATATTGTGCTTTGAAACTCTTATGTGTGTTCGGAAAGTTCGTCGGATGTGCTTTCATGCTGATTCAATCTGGTTTGTGTTTACACCTGTTGGTGACACATACCCAACTTCATGATTTACGATTTCATGTTTGGGATAGAAGTTTTTGAAACTTACATATCCCTTCCAAGAATCCGTAAATAGACAGCACTCAGTAAAAATGTGTTTCAATGCAAATCTTAAAAGGTTTTTTTTCATCTGCATTTTTCAGCACCTTCACAATTAGTTTGTTGCTGGTTTTCTCATAAACTCCAACAATCAAAGTTTTATTCAACAAGGATCTTCCTTGTTTTTTAAAACCTAAATGTGAAAGATACATTTCATCCATCTGTGCTGTGCCATCAACAATGAAACCTGCATCTTGATTTCAAATTCTAGTCCTGATTTCATGACACATTCTTCAAGTTGTTTTATAGGTCACTCCCAATTCTTTTGCAACATCTGTTGATGGAATTCCATGTTTGGTATTTATTCATCGAAAAATGAGATAAAACCAAGATGTCAAAGGAATTTGTGACCTTGAAAAAATCGTTCCAGAGAGGATACTGAATGTTTGATTACATTTCAAGCATCTTACTCTTTTTAAATCAGAAGTATTCAAAGTAGAACTATAGCACCGTATGCATTTGGTTTCTTTCAACATTGCTATATATTCAAGACATTGTTGTTCGGTTTGAAAAACGTTGTTGAACTAATTAAATTTCATTTGTTCCTCCCACGCGTACATGTGGGGATAATTTCCAATAATTTTTGAAAATTACTTTGATTTTCATCATTAGACTTGGTGCAAAACTAAGGTAATTCAAAATTATATATTCCTGCTATTAAATTAAATCTTAATGCAAATCTTCGTATTTTATTGCGATATTTTAAACTTAAAATTTTAAAACGTTTTAGTTTAGCAAATACGTGTTCAATTTTAATTCTAATTTTACTTAAAGTTTTATTGTATTCTTTTTGAATTGGTGTTAATTGATTGTATTTACTTTTTTTAAATGGCAAAAATGTATTTTTATGAATATTTTGTATACCTTGATAACCCAAATCAACAAAAACTTTTTTTCTGGATGAATAAAAGTTTTAGATTTTAGAAGCAATTTAAAATCATGAATGCTTCCAAAACAAAAATCAGTTGAAATAATTTTTCCATTGGAAATATCAATAATTATTTGGGATTTGAGAGAATGATGTTTATTTTTACCTGAAAAAAGTAATTTTAGTTTTTTTTAATTCTTTCAATTGGAGTTTCAGTAGCATCAATAGCTAACAAATTATTATTAGTACCTTTATTTTTTGTTAAATCTTTTTTTCCAGGTAAATTAAAAATTCCGCTTTTTATTAAAATATTTTCAATTCAAAAAATATTACGAATGCAACTAGTATGACTAATATTATATCTTTTTGCAATAACTCTATAACTACTATAGTCTTTTCAATATTCTAAAGTCATTAATAAACGCTCTTCAATTACAATTTTATTTTTTCTACCACCATAATATTTTTGTTTAGACTCAGCAATTTTTAAAATTTCAAGCATTTTATAAAATGTTTGTGGCTTTATGCCGACTAAACTATAAAATTCTTGATCATCTTTATATTTTTTCAACATAATAACTATCACCTTTAATATTAATAATAATCGTTAAATTGTTAAAATTAAAGGTTTTGCACCAAGTCTAATGGCAAAAATGTATTTTTATGAATATTTTGTATACCTTGATAACCTGAATCAACAAAAACTTGTTTTTCTGGATGAATAAAAGTTTTAGATTTTAGAAGCAATTTAAAATCATGAATGCTTCCAAAACAAAAAGCAGTTGAAATAATTTTTCCATTGGAAATATCAATAATTATTTGGGATTTGAGAGAATGATGTTTCTTTTTACCTGAAAAAAGTAATTTTAGTTTTTTTTAATTCTTTCAATTGGAGTTTCAGTAGCATCAATAGCTAACAAATTATTATTAGTACCTTTATTTTTTGTTAAATCTTTTTTTCCAGGTAAATTAAAAATTCCGCTTTTTATTAAAATATTTTCAATTCAAAAAATATTACGAATGCAACTAGTATGACTAATATTATATCTTTTTGCAATAACTCTATAACTACTATAGTCTTTTCAATATTCTAAAGTCATTAATAAACGCTCTTCAATTACAATTTTATTTTTTCTACCACCATAATATTTTTGTTTAGACTCAGCAATTTTGAAAATTTCAAGCATTTTATAAAATGTTTGTGGCTTTATGCCGACTAAACTATAAAATTCTTGATCATCTTTATATTTTTTCAACATAATAACTATCACCTTTAATATTAATAATAATCGTTAAATTGTTAAAATTAAAGGTTTTGCACCAAGTCTAATAAAACTTTAAGTAAAATTAGAATTAAAATTGAACACGTATTTGCTAAACTAAAACGTTTTAAAATTTTAAGTTTAAAATATCGCAATAAAATACGAAGATTTGCATTAAGATTTAATTTAATAGCAGGAATATATAATTTTGAATTACCTTAGTTTTGCACCAATTCTAATATTGAATATTATTTTTTGTTAATTTATAATTTATTTTTAAAATTAAGATTTATTTAGAATGTATTTTATTATTGTTTTAAGTATAAAATATTTAGAATTTTGAGAAAAGTGTGAAATTGTAGTAAGAATATTAAATTGGAAAGTGTAGTAATGTATCATTAAAAATGATATTAGTTTATTTTACTAATATCATTATTATATGAATAAAACTTTTTAAATTTTAAAGTACTTTTTCTAAATAAATCTTGACTTAATTTTATAGTTAAAAATTTAGATATGCAATAAAAAAATAAAATTAGAAAAATTATTTTAAATAAGCAATTGCTTCAATTTCAATTAATGCATCTTTGGGAATTCTAGCAACTTGAACTGCTGCTCTTGCTGGAGCGTGTGTACCAAATATTTCTTCATAAACTTTATTCATTTCAACAAAGTGATTTAAGTCTTTTAAGAAAATATTCACTTTTACAATAGACTTGGTGCAAAACCTTTAATTTTAACAATTTAACGATTATTATTAATATTAAAGGTGATAGTTATTATGTTGAAAAAATATAAAGATGATCAAGAATTTTATAGTTTAGTCGGCATAAAGCCACAAACATTTTATAAAATGCTTGAAATTTTAAAAATTGCTGAGTCTAAACAAAATATTATGGTGGTAGAAAAAATAAAATTGTAATTGAAGAGCGTTTATTAATGACTTTAGAATATTGAAAAGACTATAGTAGTTATAGAGTTATTGCAAAAAGATATAATATTAGTCATACTAGTTGCATTCGTAATATTTTTTGAATTAAAAATATTTTAATAAAAAGCGGAATTTTTAATTTACCTGGAAAAAAAGATTTAACAAAAAATAAAGGTACTAATAATAATTTGTTAGCTATTGATGCTACTGAAACTCCAATTGAAAGAATTAAAAAAAACTAAAATTACTTTTTTCAGGTAAAAAGAAACATCATTCTCTCAAATCCCAAATAATTATTGATATTTCCAATGGAAAAATTATTTCAAATGCTTTTTGTTTTGGAAGTATTCATGATTTTAAATTGCTTCTAAAATCTAAAACTTTTATTCATCCAGAAAAACAAGTTTTTGTTGATTCAGGTTATCAAGGTATACAAAATATTCATAAAAATACATTTTTGCCATTTAAAAAAAGTAAATACAATCAATTAACACCAATTCAAAAAGAATACAATAAAACTTTAAGTAAAATTAGAATTAAAATTGAACACGTATTTGCTAAACTAAAACGTTTTAAAATTTTAAGTTTAAAATATCGCAATAAAATACGAAGATTTGCATTAAGATTTAATTTAATAGCAGGAATATATAATTTTGAATTACCTTAGTTTTGCACCAAGTCTATTATTTAAAGTAATATTAGCAGCTTCACAAATTGCTTTAATATTTAATAAACTTTGCTTAGTTTGTGAAGAAATGTCAGTGCCAATAAATTCACCTGTTTTACTATTAATTGGTAATTGTCCAGAAATATATAAAAAGTCACCTGCAATTATTGCTTGACTATATGGCCCAATAGCAGCAGGAGCATTAGGCGTATGGATAATATTTTTCATAGTTTATCACTCTTTCTAAAATTATTATGTTTTTGCATCATTGAATATATTAGTAAAATGTAGCGTTATTTTTAAGTTATTTACGTGGTATTAAATAATTAAGGAAATTATCCCCACATGTACTAGTGTGGAGGAAAAAATGAATTGAAATGAATTCAATAGCATATTTCAAACTGAAAACGATTGTTTGAAATATATAGCGAAGTTGAAAATAATGAAATGCATCGGGTGTGCTTCTTCTAGTTTGAATACTTCTGATTTGAGAAGAATACGATGTTTGAACTGTAACCAAACATTTAGTATTCTTTATGGAACCATTTTTTATAAGTCACAGACCCAAATGACATCTTGGTTTTATCTCATCTTTAGATGAATAAACACAAAGCATGGCATACCAGCAACCGATGTTGCAAGGGAATTGGGTGTGACCTATAAAACAGCTTGAAGAATGTGTCATGAAATCAGGACTAGAATTGGAAATCAAGATGCAGGTTTCATTGTTTATGGCACAGCACAGATGGATGAAATGTATCTTTCACATTTAGGTTTTAAAAAACAAGGAAGATCCTTGTTGAATAAAACTTTGATTGTTGGAGTTTATGAGAAAACCAGCAACAAACTAATTGTGAAGGTGCTAAAAAATGCAGATGAAAAAAACCTTTTAAGATTTGCATTGAAACACATTTTTACTGAGTGCTGTCTATTTACGGATTCTTGGAAGGGATATGTAAGTTTCAAAAACTTCTATCCCAAACATGAAATCGTAAATCATGAAGTTGGGTATGTGTCACCAACAGGTGTAAACACAAACCAGATTGAATCAGCATGAAAGCACATCCGACGAACTTTCCGAACACACATAAGAGTTTCAAAGCACAATATTCATTTATATGCAAAAGAATCAGCATATAAATTCAATAACATACCTAGTTTTGAAACTGTAATTTTGTGTTTGATTTAAATACATGCGGGGATAATTTCCTAGGTAGGATTTTATCTCCATTTATGTGATAAAATTTAAAAATAGTACATAAAGGGATAAAAGCCATAATTAATTAGTAATATAAAATTAGCATCATTAATTATTAAAACTTGAACAACTATAAATATATTTTACATGTTTTTCTTTTCGTTTTTTTAATAATTATTTTTCATTAGACTTGGTGCAAAACTAAGGTAATTCAAAATTATATATTCCTGCTATTAAATTAAATCTTAATGCAAATCTTCGTATTTTATTGCGATATTTTAAACTTAAAATTTTAAAACGTTTTAGTTTAGCAAATACGTGTTCAATTTTAATTCTAATTTTACTTAAGGTTTTATTGTATTCTTTTTGAATTGGTGTTAATTGATTGTATTTACTTTTTTTAAATGGCAAACATGTATTTTTATGAATATTTTGTATACCTTGATAACCTGAATCAACAAAAACTTGTTTTTCTGGATGAATAAAAGTTTTAGATTTTAGAAGCAATTTAAAATCATGAATGCTTACAAAACAAAAAGCAGTTGAAATAATTTTTCCATTGGAAATATCAATAATTATTTGGGATTTGAGAGAATGATGTTTCTTTTTACCTGAAAAAAGTAATTTTAGTTTTTTTTAATTATTTCAATTGGAGTTTCAGTAGCATCAATAGCTAACAAATTATTATTAGTACCTTTATTTTTTGTTAAATCTTTTTTTCCAGGTAAATTAAAAATTCCACTTTTTATTAAAATATTTTCAATTCAAAAAATATTACGAATGCAACTAGTATGACTAATATTATATCTTTTTGCAATAACTCTATAACTACTATAGTCTTTTCAATATTCTAAAGTCATTAATAAACGCTCTTCAATTACAATTTTATTTTTTCTACCACCATAATATTTTTGTTTAGACTCAGCAATTTTTAAAATTTCAAGCATTTTATAAAATGTTTGTGGCTTTATGCCGACTAAACTATAAAATTCTTGATCATCTTTATATTTTTTCAACATAATAACTATCACCTTTAATATTAATAATAATCGTTAAATTGTTAAAATTAAAGGTTTTGCACCAAGTCTATTTTAATATTTTTTCATTTTAATTTTAATTAAATATTTATTTAATATTTTATTATCAGTATTGAAAATTAAATTTTATTTTTATTTTTTAACTTTTATAAGTGTAAAAAAAATATTATTCAAATAATTTTATCATTTTTTTAGAAAAAAAATACATTTTATGGTTCGCTTTATAAAATGTTACTATATAATTTGATTACAGACCAGTAACATTTTTAAATTGGTTTGAAGATAACGTAGTTATAATAATATCTATAATAGACATTATAATTATAATTATTAAAACATTAGGAGGAAATTTTTTATGGCAAAAAGTAATTCTAAAACAAAGACAGAAATTATTAAGATAGTGGCGCAAAAGTCTGACGTCACAATTGCCTTAGCGACTAATATTATTGATTTATTTTTTGAAGAGATAAAAGTTGAAGTTGCAAATGGTGGTAAAATTAATATACCAAAATTTGGAATATTTGAAACTATTATTCGTGAAGCAAGAACAGGTCGTAATCCCCAAACTGGTGAATCTATTGTAATTAGTGCTTCTAAAGCACCTAAATTTAAAGCGAGTTCTGAATTTAAAAAACATACTAATCAACAAACAGAAACTTTAGCTTCTTAAATTAAAAATTTTAAAAAATCAAGATAAAATGGATATATAATTTCTAATTTATATCCATTTTGTTCTACTTTTTTATATGTCAGTACTTTTTTTTGAACTTTTAAAAATTTTAATTTTTCTCAAAAAACTAAAAAAAGGCATTATGTTCTGAAAAATAAATAATAACAAAACTAATAGCATTAAGATAAAAAGCATTTTCTAAGTATTCAAGTTGATGTTTTTTAAAATTATTTCATGGTAATGTTAAAGACTTAGTACTTTTTGCTTCAAAACAAAAATATTTACCATGATAAACTCCATGATAATCAACATTACTTTTTTCTTTCAAAATTTTATTGTTTTGATATAAAATTGATGGATTTTGTTTAAAAATTAGTGCTTGTTTTTCATTATTTATAATTTCAATAGTATAATTAATTATAGTTTCAAGAAACATTCCACGGTTAGCATAAAACATTATTTTAATTCCCCCTTACATATAGAATATTACTAACTTTGGAATAGTTTTCCTTTTAATTAAAGGAGGTATAAGTATGAATGTTTGTAAAAAGGATATTATAGATAAAGAATTTACTGTTGATTATAAAGGCTATGATTCTAAAGAAGTAGATTTATTTCTTGATTTAGTAGCTACTAATTATGAAATACTAGAAGAATTTGTAAATAAACTAGAAAAGCAAAATGCAATTTTAGAAAATAATAATTACAAGTTAATTAAAGAAATTGATGTTTTAAAAACACAAATTTTAGTTTTAAAACAAGAAAAACAAAAATTAGAAGAAAAAGGTGTAGAAAATGTTGATATTATTACGAGGTTAAGCAAATTAGAAAGTATTGTACATGAAGAATAAATATGTTACAATTTTTTTCTAAAAGAATAAAAAATGAGCTAATCGCTGCATTAGTATGTAGAGGAAAGTCCACGCTCGCACTTTCTGCGATGAAAGTAATGTTTGTGTTAGAGAAAACAATAACTCTAAGCAGTAATTCTGACGGCTGACAAAAACCTAAGTTTTTTATTAAATAAGGTTCTAGTCTATAAAAGTGTCATAGAGACGAGTTTTAAGGAAACTTAAAAGCTGGAACGAGATAAACCCCACAAGCGAGAAACCCAAATTTAGGTAGGGGCATTGGTTTATTAGAAATGAATAATAAACCGAACTATTGTTTACAATAGTAGATAAATGGTTAGCACTTGCAAGAAGCAAGAACAGAACGTGGCTTATGATTTTTTTATTCTTTTTTTGTATTGTAAATTATTTGATTGAAGGTTTAAAAATGACTGAAGTTTTAGTTTTATTAGATAAATTTAATTTTAGAATTAGTTGTTGTGAAAGTATTACTGTTGGACTTTTTGCTCAAGAGATTACTAGTATTGCTGGTGCTTCTAAATATTTTAGTGGTGGTTTTATAACGTATACTAATGAATCAAAAATCAATATTGTTAAAATTAAAAAAACAACCATTGAAAAATATGGTGTAATAAGTAAACAATGTGCTATAGAAATGGCTTTAAATACACAAAAAATTTTAAAAACAAATATTGCTATTAGTTTTACTGGAAATGCAGGACCTAATGCTCTAGAAAATAAACCGGTTGGTTTAGTATTTTAATTTTCAAAAAAACTCTTGATGAAATAAAAAAAATCATCAACCTGGCCTAAAATTTGATTTTATTTAATTTTGGGATTTATTTTTTTTACAAACTGAAATATAATGCTTCAGATTTTGCATAAGGTGATATTTTATA